>NZ_JAPDBQ010000204.1:0-5230 GCF_027705325.1 Aeromonas sp. QDB18 | reverse complement strand
CCTATCTGGAAAAGGTACTGGATGCTGGGTTGGCTAAATTGACCTCAATTTAACAATTTGTTCACGCTCTCACCCTGATGACATACCCACTCCATGGAGATGTTTTTGCAACATTTTCTGGGCCGGAGAGCACCACAACCGGACTTGGTTCTTAAAAATAGAAAAAAATGGCTGAAAATGACGATCATTTCTGCCCATGCTGGAAGGTTATGCATAAAATGTGAGTTTCGTGCATGGAGCTATGAACTTTTTGTAAGTATTTAGGTCTAAAAGCCAGATATTCGGTTTTCATAATAAAAACTCATAAAAACAGACCCACAACCACCACCCTTAGATCTAATAACAGGATAGCGGATGAAACGTCTCCGTCCCTTGGTAGCCCAGGCTGCCAATTGGGAACCCCCGGTTCCCCGCAAGCATTTCTATGCCATGCTATTGCTCACGGCCATGACGCTGTCAGCGGTAGCCGTATTGCCAGCTCCCGGTGACATCCTGGAGCGGCCACTGCGTCTGGAGTTGCCGATCGCCACCACGGGCACCGCAACCAACGAAGACAACACCGACTTCAACGACATTCCGGATCACGAGCTGGTCGAGTCAGCCGCTCCCGAAGACGACATCCCGGCGGATGCCACGCCTCAATGGCAAGATTACCGGGTTCGCAATGGCGAGAACCTGACCACCATCTTCAACAACCTGGGGCTGTCCACCACCACCCTCTACAAGGTGCTGGATGCGGATGCCAAGAACAACCTGGCGCGTCTCAAACCCGGTCAGACCATCGAGTTGCTGATCGATCAGGACAACATTCTGCAGCAGTTGAAGATCCGCCTGAACATCAAGCAGACCCTGGTGCTGGAGCGTACCGACGACACCTATAGCGCCAACATGCTCAATGAAGAGGTAGAGTGGCAGCAGAAGAGCTATGACGGTGTCATCAACGGCAGCTTCTACGTCAGCGCCCGCAATGCCGGTATCCCGGCCAACTACATCCAGAAGATTGCCAACCTGTTCCAGTGGCGCCTCAACTTCGCCAAGGATTTGAAAAAAGGTGACAAGTTCAAGGTGCTGGTCCGTCAGGAGACGGTCGACGGTAAGAGTACGGGCAATACCCAGTTGCTGGGGGTCGAGGTGTTCAGCCAGGGCAAGGCCGTGTCAGCCTGGTTGTCGGAAGATGGCAACTATTATGACGGTCAGGCAAACAGCCTGGAGCGCGGCTTCCGCCGTTATCCGACTCATAGCCGTTACCGGGTCAGCTCCAGTTTCAACCCGAATCGCCGTCATCCCATTACCGGGCAGGTCCGGCCCCATGAGGGGACCGACTTTGCCCTGCCGGTAGGCACGCCCATCATGGCGACCGGTGATGGTGTGGTCCTCAAGGCAACCAGCCACCCGCTGGCAGGCACCTATATTGTGATCAAGCACGGCCGTACCCTGATGACCCGTTATCTGCACCTGAGCAAGCTGCTGGTCAAGCCGGGTCAGAAGGTGAAGATGGGTGACAAGATTGCCCTCTCCGGCAACACGGGCCGCTCCACCGGTGCTCACCTGCACTACGAGGTGCGCATCAACAACCGCCCGGTGGATCCCATGAAGATCAAGCTGCCGATGGCGGAGCCGCTCTCCGGTAAGGACAAGCGTCAGTTCCTCGCCAAGGTGAAGAGCTACCGCAAAGAGATGGAGGCGGGCTGAACGGCTCCCTCCTGACGAAAAAGGCCCCGCAAACTGGCGGGGCCTTTTCATTGCAGAACGGCTTCAATAACCCTTGTCAAAGTCGATCCTGCCGTCCAGCTGCTGACCATCGATGAAGCGGATGTAGTTGCGGATGAAGATCTGGGCCACATCTTCCGGGAAGCTGTAGGCGCTGTTGTGGGGCGTCACGATGAGATTGGGCTGGTGCCAGAGCGGGCTGTCAGCGGGCAGGGGTTCCTGCTCGAACACATCGAGCACCGCCATGGCGGGCTTGCCGGCTTGCAGTGCCGCCAGCAGATCCCCCTCATGGACGGCATTGCCCCTGCCGACGTTGAAGAAGATGGCGCCCGGTTTGCAGTGGCCGAAGCGTTCGGCGGTGAAGAGATGGCGTGTCTCGCGGGTGGCGGGCAGCACGCTGACGATGACATCGGCCTGGGCCAGCATCTTGTTGAGTGCCGGCAATTGGTACACCTGATCGAACCCGGCACGCTCACGGCCACTGTGGCTGATGCCGAGCACCCTCATGCCAAAATGTTTGCCGGTGTGGGCGATATGCTGCCCTATGCTGCCGGTGCCGAGCAGCAGCAGCGTCTTTCCCTTCAAGCCCTGATAGGGATGGCTCTGCCAGACGCCCTGTTGCTGCTGCTCGCGATAGAGTGGCAACTGGCGGGTCAGGCTGAGCAGATGGCCGAACACATACTCGCTCATCAAGGGGCCGAAGATGCCGCGGACATTGGTGAGCAGGTAGTCGCGGCGGCAACTGGCGTCCAGCAGTACGTCGACCCCGGCATAAGTGGACTGGAGCCAGCTGAGCTTGCCGGCCTTGGCCAGCAGCGGCTTGGCCCGGGCAGGCTCGGCCATCAGGATATGAGCGTCACCGATAAGCTGTTCGGCCTCGGCCTGATTGTCGGCCCGAAGAATGTGCAGATGGGGAAGATGGGCCGCCTTGAGCAGGCGTTCATAGTGGCTGTTGTCCTGACTCAACAGCAGCAGGGTACGTTGGCTCATACTCTTGTTCCTTATCGTGTTTATGGCAAGGCGAGAGGGATGCTGTCTCCATCTTACCCCAGTTGATCGGGCAAGATAGTCGAGCAGGGCGCTTTTTCATTTTTAGACGGGGCCCTCGTGGGCTACAATCTGCCCCACATTTTGCAAAGGATCCGACTCCAGTGTTTGGTGACAAGTTTTATAAGCGACTGGCCGAGCTGCAGCCCTGGCAGCAAACCGTCTATACCCTGGCGCTGGCAGAGCGCATGTACCCCAACTATGTGCTCTTTACCCAGGCCTCCGGTTTCGGGGATGCGAGGGCATTCCGTCACGCGCTGGATCAGATGTGGAACTACCTGACGGTCAAGGGATCCCGCGTCAATCTTGGTGCCATTCTGGAAGCGTTTGAAGTCTACATTCCCGATCCCCGCAAGTTTGAATCCTACGGCGCCTATCCGGCACTGGACGCCTGCGTGGCGCTGGGTTGTGCCTACAACTCGGTGATCTGCCGGGTGGGGGAAGAGGCCAACGACGCCAGCCATGCGTCTGTCGGCACGGTCGCCGGCTTCATAGAGATGCTGGAAGAGCGGGATCTCAGCGATGAGGAGCTCTATGAGCACGAGTACATGGAGGCCGAGCTGGAGTTCCAGGTCGAACTGCTCAAACGGGTGGCCCATGAACGGGACAGCGATCGCATCCTTGCCATCCGCGCCTTCGCGGCCCAGGACGGCGTCTCCAACATCGGCATCAGCCTGGAGGCGTAACGCCATCGCGTACTGCCCATAGAAAAAGCTCCCGGTCGGGAGTTTTTTTTATCTCTGAGCGTTCATTTTTTGGTGTGTGAGAAAGCATTTATGCATTTTTTTCAAATGGTTAACTTTTTTTCTCCTGATTCTTAGGGGCCATTCGTTGCTGTTGTAAGCTCGCTTCTATTGGTTGCACTTGACAGAGAATCACCGACGAGAACAACTCCATTACTGAGGTCATCTATGAATGCAACAGAGCTTTGGCTGCTTTCCCCCGAGCAATTCAACGAGTGACGGCGTGAGAACGATTATCCCCGTATCTGGGCGCTGCTGGTGGCGTCGCTGCCCCATTTCGACGACTGGATGGCGGAGCAGAAGATAGAAAAAAGCGTGATCTTCCAGATCGGCATCGCCCGCTTCATCAGCTCCCGCTGCGTGCTGAGCCTTTGTGTCTACATGAGCGACGACAAGGTCCGCCTGTATGAGAGCGCCTCGAGTGCACTGGAATCCCTGCGCAAGAGCGGCCTCATCCGCTCGGAGACCCGTTTCGAGCCTTACAGCATGTGGCTGGCGGGAAAACATGGCAATGACGAGGTGAAACGGGTGCAAAGCCTGCTTTCGGTCTCGGAGAACAACAAGGGGGAGGCCCAGGTGCTGGGCAAGCATCGTTTGCTCAACATCGGCGGTGTTACCCTCAAAAGCCCCATCATCTCCGGCCGGTTGCTCGATTTCACCTGCCTGGACGAGCTCTCGCTGGATGGGGCCGTCAACAACTCCAAGGTTTATCTGTGGCACTGCTCGGCCAAGGGGGTCAGGGTCAATGGCGGGGTGATCGGGCTCGATCTGTTCGACTCTCTGCTGTGGGACCACAGGGCCTGGGCCAAGAAACGGGAGCTGGCGCTGGAGGACGGGGTCTTTCAGGACTTCACCATAGAGTGCGAGGAGATCCGCTTCCACTCCTCCCGGGCGGTGCTGAAAAACTTCAGCGTCAGCGCCAAGAACTTCGATGCCACCATGGAGCACACCAACCTGGACAAGGTGGAGGTGGTCTACAACGACAATGGGCGGATCGACCACAACGAGGCGAGCAAACTCTATCGCAATGCCAAGCGCCTCTTCTCCAGCGTGGGTGACACCGTCGATGCCGGCGAGTGTTACTACAAGGAGAAGCTGCACGAGATGAAGTCCCTGGCGAGCCCGCGGGAGCTGTTCCGGGAGCGCTGGTTGCGAAGCGGTCCGATGACGAAGTGCTGGCTCTCCCTGTTGTGCTATCTCAAGTGCGCGGGCAAGTTCATCAGCTTCATCACCTGGGGGTTTGGGGAGCGTCCCATCAGAAGCCTGCTGATGTCGATGGGGGTGATCCTGCTGGCGACCCTGACCTATTTCCTGGCGCCGGAGTCTGCAACCCACGGCCATCTGGGGCGCTCTCTCTATTTCAGCATCGTCACCTTCGTGACCCTGGGTTATGGGGACATCTCCCAGACCTCCTCGCCGCTGCAACTGCTGTCGGCCATCGAAGCCTTCTGCGGCATGTTCCTGACAGGTCTCTTCCTCGCGGGTTTTGCCTCGAAAACCAAGCAGTATTGACGGGAGCGCCGGCGGCGGGTGCCATCAGTGCCCGCTTCCGGTGCCCTCCTGCTGTCTTCCCATCCCTCCCGGCTGGCCCGGCGACTCTGCTTGACGCAGCGGCGGTGGAGCGACTTTATTTAAAGTCATCGCATGCCATGGCACATGTACAGGATCTTTAGCGCCAACCAATTGAAATAGATATAAAAAAGGCTTCGTTTGTGATCTAATTTTATCGC
>NZ_JAPDBQ010000203.1:0-5346 GCF_027705325.1 Aeromonas sp. QDB18 | reverse complement strand
ACTGTGCTCGGTGATTGATCCGGGAGATCAGATCACCACTTGGCTAGATAGTTCCCCGATTTGTGCAACAAGGCCGTTATTTGCAGCAAAGGGGGAACTGAATGCTGCTAATATCGTCAATCTGGCCGCCCGGTAGCGGGAAAAGAGGTCAGACACAGGGGGGAGGGGCTAGGTCCTGCTGCCGCTCTGGGGTAACATGCGCGCCTGCATGACATAAATCGGCCCCGTCCTCTCTCATCCGACGGAGGCGATGCACCTCTATATGACGGGTCTTCCATGAGATGGGCCCATCCGGATATTGAAAGAAGAGATCACCATGTTACAGATTGGCAAGATGAACACCCTGACCGTCGTCGAGATCGAGGAGCGCGGCGCCTGGCTGGCGGCGGGGGAATACGGCGAGCTGCTGCTACCCAGGCGTCAGTTGCCGGAAGGCGTCGCCGAGGAGAGCGAGGTGTCCGTCTTCCTCTATCTGGATGCGGATTGCGAGCCGGTGATCACCACCGACAAGCCCTTCGCCATGGTGGGGGACATCGTCGGCCTCAAGGTGGTCAATGCCAACAAGATTGGTGCCTTCCTCGACTGGGGCATGAAGAAGGATCTCTTCGTACCAAGCCGCGAGCAGAACAAGCCGATGCAGGTGGGCCATGTCTATCTGGTGCACCTGATGCTGGACAACGAAGGGCGCATGGTCGGTACCAGCCGTCTGGAGCGCTTCCTGCGCATCGACCCCCCTTTCAAGAGCGGTGACGAGGTGACGGTGCTGCCGGGGGAACACACCCCCCTTGGCATCAAGGCCGTGGTCAATGGCCAGTACGCCGGCATGCTGTTCAAGAACGAGGTGTTCGGCCGCGTGATGACGGGCCGGCCGCTGACCGCCTGGGTCAAGCAGGTGCGCGAAGATGGCAAACTGGACCTGACCCTGCAAAAGCCGGGGCTGGCCCGGATGGATGACGCTGGTGCGCGCATCCTGCTGCGCCTGCAAAAGCAGGGGGGCAGCCTTGCGGTGGGAGACAAGAGCGAGCCTGACGTCATCTACAAGATGTTCAGCATGAGCAAGGGCACCTTCAAGAAAGCGATCGGCGGCCTCTACAAGCAGGGCAAGATCGTCATCGAGGAGCACAGCATCCGCCTCGTGGGCTCCGACACGCCGGCAGGGGACGAATAAGTTGCCGAGTCCCTGCATCGGTGACTGCCGGGCCAAAGAGGGGCTCTGCCTCGGTTGTGGCCGCACCGTGACCGAGATAGGCCAGTGGTCCACCATGGACAGCGAGGCCCAGCTGGCCCGCATGGCCGAACTCGATGGCTCGAAGAGCACTCATGCCTGCCCGGGCTGCGGCGAGCCGGCGTTCTGCGCCGTGTCGGCGGGGGAACCCATCGAGCGCTGCTGGTGCAACCAGCTTCCCGCGTTGCCCATGAGCGATGCCAGCGCCTGCTGGTGTCGCCGCTGTCTGGCCAAGGCCATCTCGGCACGCCCCTGACTCGGGCAGCGCAAAAAACGAAAAAGGCGCCTGGGGCGCCTTTTCTTATGCCTGTTGCTGGCGGTGCCAGCGGATATGCACGTCGTGCTCGCTCTGATCCCGGGGGAGCAGGAAGGTGGCGTAGATCACCTCGAACTCGTCCTGGTGATCCAGCAAGCCGACCCAGACCTCGGCCCAACGTGCCATGTCCACCGGCTCGCCGAGTTCGGTCGACCAGTCGGCATTGGGCAGGGTTGCCTCCACCGCGCCACGTTGCTCGAACTCGAGGGTGATGTCGACGATTTGTTCGGGGGCCAGCATGTCGGCGGCCTGCTCCAGAAACTGATCATAGGCCCACTCTACCAGCTGATCCGGGCTACGTTGTTCCATGAAATCACTCCAGATACGTCCAGGTTCGCCACTTTAACAAGTATTGGGATGGGCAGCCAGCCCGGGGGCGGTGACGCCGTGCTGTCAAATGGCGGGATCAGGGGATAAGGTTAACAGAGCCGCCAGCAGGGGCGGCGTGACGGGGCGGCCTGGCAAGATGAAGCGACGACAGTACAGAAGGCAGATTAAGCGGCGGCGCGAAACCTGGTGGTGGCACTATCTGCCCCTTCATCGGGAAACCGTTGGCGGCCATCTGGGACCCGCCTCTGATCCGCAGGATGACGCTACTCTGTGCCGTGTACCCGGTTCAGGGTGACTTGCCCGAGTTGACCCATCTGACGACGGATCCAGGCCGAGCGCTTTTGCACATAGGGTGAGGGGGGCTTGACCCGATAACGCCAGGGATTGGGCAGGGCGGCGGCGAGCAGGGAGGCCTCGTAGCGGGTGAGGCGTATCGCCGGTTTGCCGAAGTAGTGCCTGGCGGCCGCCTCGGCGCCATAGATGCCGGGTCCGAACTCCACGATGTTGAGATACACCTCGAGAATGCGGGACTTGTCCCAGCCCAGCTCCATCAGCAGGGTGAACCAGGCCTCTATTCCCTTGCGCAGGAAGCTGCGATCGCTCCACATGAAGAGGTTCTTGGCGGTCTGCTGGCTGAGGGTGCTGGCACCGCGCACCCGCCCGCTGTGCTGGTTGTGCCTGAAGGCCGAGCTGATGGCATCCATGTCAAAACCGTGATGTTCGGCAAAGCGCTGATCCTCGGCGGCGATCACCGCCAGTTGCAGCTCCCGGGAAATCTGCTCAAGCGGCACCCAGTCGTGCTTCACCTCGGCCACCTTGGCAGGGGGAAACAGGGCGCGTTCGAGGCGCCAGGTCCACATGGGGGGGTCGATGAAGCGCAGCAGCGCGACCGAGACGATGGTGCTCGCAAAGGCGGCCAGCAGCAGCTTGCCGAGCCAGCCCAGCAGTCGCCGTCTGCGCGCAGGCCTCACGGGCGCGGGCCCGCCGTCCCAGTCATAGTGGCCAGGATCATCGGGATCCGGAATTATTGGGGCAGCCATTCGATGTGGCAGAACTTCTCGTCGACGCGGCGGGAGAGCAGCATGCGGGCAAACAGGTGCTCGTACTCTTCTTGTTCGTTGCCAAGGCCGACCCAGATCTCGGCATAGTCGGCGTCGCTCACCTCAAATCCCACGTCGGCCGCCCAGTCGTCGGCGGGATCGGTCTCCGCCAGCAGGCCGCGGTCGTTGAACTCCTGATTGAAGCGGACGATCTCCTGCTCGGGCAGGTTGTCGGAGGCCAGCTCCATGAAGAGTTCGAGGGCGGTGTCGAGCAGTTCCTCGACGCTGTGCATTTCGTCATTCAAAGACATAAGAGCCGTGTTCCAGATAAGGGGAGAGGGAAAGTCCGTCGGCAGCGCCTCGGGGTGCGCGGTATTCTAGCTGGCCCTGATGCCCTTGGCGAGATGCCGGGACGCCAGGCATTAAAAAACCGGATCCTGGGAAAGGATCCGGTCTTCATTGGGGGAAGGGGTCGCGCATGGTGCGTCAGCTCATCCCTTCTTCTGGTCGTCGGCGAAGGTGATGTTGAGCTCCAGCACCGACAACTCGTCACTCTTTTGATCAAGCTGGACGGTGATCTTGTCCGGGTCGATCTGCACGTATTTGCGGATCACGTCGAGGATGTCCTGCTTGAGCTGGGGCAGGTAATCCGGCCCCCCTCTGGATGAACGCTCGTGAGCCACGATGATCTGCAACCGCTCTTTGGCCAGTTGTGCGGTGTTCTGTTTCTTGTTGGAACGAAAATAATCCAATAATGACATGCTTAACTCCCGAACAGTCGGCTAAAGAAGCCCTTCTTCTCTTCTTCCAGAAAACGGAAATCCTTGGTGTCACCCAAGAGGCGGGCTACGGCGTCCTCGTAGGCCTGACCGGCATCGGACTCCTTGTCCAGAATGACCGGCTCGCCGGAGTTGGAGGCGCGCAGCACCGCCTGGGACTCCGGGATCACCCCGAGCAGTTTGATGGCCAGGATCTCCTGTACGTCCTGCACGCTCAGCATGTCGCCGCGGTTGACGCGGGTCGGGCAGTAGCGGGTCAGCAGCAGGTGCTCCTTGATGGGATCCTCACCGCGCTCGGCACGGCGGGACTTGGAGGCCAGGATACCGAGGATGCGATCCGAGTCACGCACGGAAGAGACTTCCGGGTTGGTGGTGACGATGGCCTCGTCGGCGAAATAGAGCGCCATCAGGGCGCCGGATTCGATACCGGCGGGGGAGTCGCAGACGATGTAGTCAAACTGCATCTCCGCCAGCTGATCCAGGATCTTCTCCACCCCTTCACGTGTCAGGGCATCCTTGTCCCGGGTCTGGGAGGCGGGCAGGATGAACAGGTTTTCGCAACGCTTGTCCTTGATGAGGGCCTGGTTGAGGTTGGCTTCCCCGTTGATGACGTTGACGAAGTCATAGACCACGCGCCGCTCGCAACCCATGATGAGGTCCAGGTTTCTCAGACCAATGTCAAAATCGATGACCACGGTCTTGTGGCCACGCTGGGCCAGACCGGTGCTCAGTGCCGCGCTGGTTGTCGTCTTGCCAACGCCACCCTTGCCCGATGTAACGACTATGATTCGCGCCATTCTCGCTTCCTTGTAACTCTATTTGATTCGGTCTATACGAAGTTGTTCATTGTCGAGCCGGATATGGACCGGCTCTTGTATCACGCCTGCAGGCAATGCATCGCTGAGCTGGAAGGTGCCCGCGATGGAGAGCAGCTCGGCCTGCAATTGCTGGCAATAAATGCGGGCCTTGGGATTGCCCTTGGCCCCTGCGATGGCTCGGCCACGCAGGGCACCATAAACATGGATGCTGTCATCGGCGATGACTTCGGCGCCAGGGCTCACCGAGCCCAGCACCACCAGCGAGGTGCCGGCTGCATAGATCTGCTGACCGGAGCGCACCGGGCCCACGTGGACCTTGCTTGCCTCCACGGGCGCTGGCACCGGAGGAACCGGTGCGGCCTCCACTGGCTTGGGCTCAGGCACTGGCGGCGTCGGTTCAGGCTCTGCCTTGCGGCTCTTGCCTGACACCATGACGGCGAGGCCTGCCGCCTTGGCGGCCGTCTTCATCGCCTCGTCCCGCGCCCCCGTGATCCCGACCAGCACGAAGTCTTCCGACTCGACCTGCTCTCTGAGCTGTTCGAAATCGGGGATCGCCTCGAGGCGTTCCACATTGAGGACGAGGGGGGCACAATTAAAAAACTGGGGGGCCTGCGCGACCTTGGCCTCCAGCAGTTGTCGGATCCGGGCCGGATTGCCATCGCTGAGATGCAACACAGAAATAGTGAAGGTGGTCCCTTTCAATTCGTTATCGCGTTCAACCATGAATCTTCCCCGAACCGAGACGGTAATACGTTATTGTTATTCATGTACAGGATCTTTAGCTACAACCAATTGAAATAGATAGAAAAAAGGCTTCGTTTGTGATCTGATTTAATCG
>NZ_JAPDBQ010000202.1:0-5410 GCF_027705325.1 Aeromonas sp. QDB18 | reverse complement strand
GTGAGTGCCCACACAGATTGCTTGATTCAAATTGTTAAAGAGCGTCACGCTTATCGCGTTGAGGAGGCGCATCTTACACCCCTCACTTCGAAAGTCAAGCGGTTGTTTTCGCTTTTCTTTCGGCGCCCACTTCGCTAGGAAGCTGGCTCATCAGGTTGGCGTGTTCCGCCGTGCTGGTAGGGGCGCATTATAGGGAGCCGCGCCGGAATGACAAGGGCTTTTTGTAAAAATGCGCTCGTTTGCTGAAAAAGCAGGCTAAACCCCATGAAATGAGAGTTTACCCCAGTTTCATGCCGATTTTTTGTTCATACCGTCAGTCTGGGCCTGAATGTAGTTGACCCAGCTGGTCGCCCTGTCTTGCCAGTTGTTCTGCTGTTGCAGCTCGCGAGCCAACACCAGCGCCTGAGCATATTGTTCTTTATTGAGGTGTGCCTGCACCAGCAGGGCCTTGGCTCTGTTGCCCTGCTCTCCCTTCACTGACTTGATGGCCGCGAGCTGGGTCATGGCGGCATCCGTCTTGCCCTGTTGCAGCAGCAGTTCGGCGGCACGCATGGCGGCCTTGGGGTGAGCATGTTCCCGGGCAAGCAGTTGCCAGCTGTCCACAGCCTTCGGCCACTCACGTGCCCCTTCCCACAACTGGGCCAGCAATTGGCGATTCTCTGCGCTCTGCTTCATCTGTCCCTTGGCCATGGCAGACTCCAGCAGACGCGCACCGCGATAGGGCAGTCCCTGCCAGGCATACAGGCGGATTAGCTGGTTGCGGGCGGCGGCATCATCCATCAGTTGACGGTCGATGGCAGTTTGCAGCAGTGCAAGCGCTCGATCACCACGCTTGGCGGAGAGATTGAGCGACACAGCCTGCTGCCACCACTTGCTCTCTTTCGGCTCGCGGCGGATCAACTCTTCGGCCTGATCCGCAGCCACGCCGTAACGCTGCAATGCAGTGAGGGAGGAGAGGCGGATGATGGCTGCCTGCTTCTGCCAGCTTTTCTTCAACAGTTGTTCACTCTGGCTGGCTGCCTCGCCGTACTGCTTGTTGTGGTAATAGAGGCCAGCCAAGCGCAGACGCAAGGCATCGTCAGCCTTGATGGCCAATGCGGCCTTGTAGCTGGCGATGGCGCCGGGCCAGTTGGATTGCTGGGCCTGGATATCCCCTCGCAGACGCAACAACTGAAGTCGTTGCTGCTCTGGCCACTCTTTATAAGCAAGAGCCTGCTCCACGTAGCGACTCGCCTGTGCGGTCTGCTGCAGGTTGGCGGCCAGAGAGGCCTGTAACTGCGCCAGCCAGGCGTGCTCAGCCTCGGAACCGGGTTTGAGCACAGCCGCCTTGCTCTGGGCCTGTTGCCACTGGCCAGATTGATAGAGCTTCATCACGGGCTCCAGCTGGCGGGAGAAATGAGGGCTCACCTCCATCGCCAGACAGGCTTGGCTGACCAGGGCCAGCAGACAGATCCAGATCCGCAACATGGTTATGACTCCAATTTGAATTTGAGCGTGATGACTTGCACCAGCTTGTCGGTGGCGCCCGGCCTAGGCTGATAGCGCCACTTGTTGATCGCCTGAATGGCCGCTCGCTCGAACTGACGCTTCGGCTTCGCCTCGACCACCTCCACATCCTGTACCCGGCCGTCGGCATCGACGCTGAAACGCAAGGTCACGGACCCCTCGATGCCGGCCTGCTGGGCCCGGTAGGGATAAACGGGCTCAACCCGTTGCAGTGGCATCAAGAGGTCGCTAGCACCGATTCCAGCGCCCTGCTGCTGTCCATGGAAATTGCCGCTCGCGACCGGAGAGGGACTGGTCGCCACGCCAGGGGCAGAGACCTGTACCGCACTCAGGGTCGAGACCAGATCCAGGCTCGGCTGTACCGAAGGCAACGGGGCCGCCGCCGGCATGGGCAGCGGTGTCGAAGCCAGCGCGGCAGGCGGCTCCGGCAAGGGTTCCGGCTCCTGGGGTACCGGCCGCTCACGCACCTGTACCTCGGTCACCTCGTTCTGCATATTGATGACGATGGATTTTTGCTCTGTGGTCGCCTTCTCCCCTCCGGGCGGCTCCACCAGGGTGGCCATGAACAACAGGATGCCCAGACTGAGGGTGATCCCCAGTCCCAGGCTCATCAACTTGTGTTTCATTTCGGTGCCACCGCCACGGCGATGTTGGCGATGCCTGCCGCCTTGGCTTCATCCATCACCCGCACCACCTTGCCGTGGGGTACCCGTTCATCGGCCTGGATCACCAGGCTTGCCTCGGGCTGCTCCGCCAACAGTCGGGCGATGGTGGCCTGCACCCGTTCCACATCCACCTGTTTGCGGTCGAGGAAGATCTGCCCCTGAGCGCCGATCGCCAGCATGATGCTGGACGATTTCTGCGCCTTGGCCTGGCTGGCCTGGGGTCTGTGTACCTCAAGCCCGGCTTCGCGCACGAAGGAGGTGGTCACGATGAAGAAGATCAGCATGATGAAGACGATATCCAGCATGGGGGTCATGTCGATCTGCACTTCATCGCGCTGGCGTTTGGATTGCCGTCTCATTGCATTACCTTCTCTTCTCGCAGGCCGTCCCGGGTCTTGGCCAGCGCACGCTTGGCCTGACTCTCGAGCCGGCTAAGTAACAACACGCCGGAGAGGGCCACCACCATGCCTGCCATGGTGGGGATGGTGGCGCGGGAGATCCCGCCCGCCATGCTCTCCGGGTTAAAGCGGTTGGCCGCAGCCAGCGCATCGAATACGCCTATCATGCCGGTCACTGTACCCAGCAACCCCAGCATGGGGCAGAGCACCACCAGGGTGCGGATGAAGATCAGATGACGGTTGAGCGCCAGCTCCACTTCTGCCAGCCAGCGCCCGCGAATCGCGCGAGCGTGCCAGCTGTGACGCTCGCGACGCGCCTGCCAGCGGCCCAGCAGCTGGCGCTGCAACGGTGCAAACCCCAGGTTGAGGTAGAGCAGCCGCTCGATCATCAGAATCCACATCAGCACCAGCAAGGCCAGAATGACCCAGAGCACCGGGCCGCCACGGCCCATGAAGCTCTGCAACTGCTGCCAGATGTCGAGCATCATGCTACCCGCTCCACCCTGTCACCATTGCTTTCGGCCCGCTCGGCCAGGATCCCGGCTACTTGCTGTTCCAGCACGTTGGAGAGCTCGGTGAAACGGGACTGCAACAGGCTGTGGGCCAGGATCAGCGGAATGGCCGCTACCAGACCCTGCACCGTGGTGACCAAGGCCATGGAGATGCCGCCCGCCATGATCTTGGGATCGCCGGTACCGAACTGGGTGATGGCCTGGAAGGTGCCGATCATACCGGTCACTGTCCCGAGCAGACCCAGCATGGGGGTGATGGCCGCGATCACCTTGACCATGCCGATGCCGCGCTCCAGGCGAGGGGTCTCCTGCAGGATCGCCTCATCCAGACGCAGTTCGAGGGTCTCCATGCTCAGTTCTGGATGCTTGTCAGCCACCGTCAGCACCCGGCCGAGGGCGTTGTCGGCATGATATTCACCGCTCTTGAGCTGGCGACGAACCCGACCCAGTTCGCGAGAGAGGCTCCACAGCCTTACTCCAGCGATCCCCAGGCCTATAGCGGCCAGCAGCACGATGATGGCGCCGACCTGGCCGCCCTGCTGGACTTGCTGCCAGAAGGTGGGCGCCTGGGCCAGCATATCGAGCAGAACACCGTGGGAGGGATCCAGCGGCAACGCTTCTCCCTCCTGACCCTGATAAGCGGCCACAGCGGAAAGCACGCTGCCTGGCAGGCCCAGCACCGGACTCAGGCCTTCGGCCTCCGGTTGCAAGAAACCAGCATCGCCCAGCAGGGCGAAGCTGCCGATCCGGGTCAACGTCTGCTCGCTGGCAACGCCCTGGGCATCAAGCACCTTGCCGTTGAACTGGGCAACCCGGCCCGATTCGCGGATCTCCTGTAGCAAGGTGGCTGGCAGCAGGGCAAGGGCGGCGCGATCAGGCACCTGTTTATCCTGTGCCATGGTTTTCAGCGGGGCGAGGCGATCAGGATACTGGCCCTCGACGGCGGATTCGCTCAGCAGCTTGACCGCATCGCTGGCGCCCTGACGGGTGACCGCAAAGATGTCGTTCATGTCGCCGGAGGCTTGCTCCCACTGGGTATTGAGCTCCACCAGCTGCTTTTCATTGGCCGCGAACTGGCTGGCCAGCTCCTTGCTCAGGCGCTGGGCCTCGGCCAGCTTGGTACGGGCAGTACTCAACTCCCTGGAGACAGACGCCAGATCCTGCTGAGCCTTCTGTTCACGGGCCTGTTCCTGCTGCTGCCAGGCTTCCTCGGCCACGGCGGCTGTGGTGCCCAGAGAGAGGGCGAGGGCAAGGGGTAACCACTTCATGGTGACGCTCATGACTGGGCCTCCTGACCACGGCTGACGGAAAGGGGGACATTCAACAACTGGGGAACTTTCTTGTCGGCAGCCATTTCCAACGCCTCGGCGATGGGGGAGAGCCACTGGCCGTCGAGGGCTTGCCACTGCTTGTGCTCGGCAGACCAACGCCACGCCTGGGAGCGATCGGCGGTCATCGCCAGCAGGGAGACCCGACCCAGAGCCAGCACATCGACCCGGCGCGGTGCGCCATCCAGCACCAGCTCGGCGGAATAATGGTCCAGCCTGCTGCCGTATTCGGCTTCAATCTGATAGGCCTGCAATAGCTGGCGGAACTTCTCCGCCTCGCTCACATCGGCTCTGGCCAGCGTCGCTTTCAAGGCAGCAACCCGCGCCAGACGATCCTCCCTGCGCAGCGGGATGTCATCCTGTACCAGCTGTTCCAGATCGGCTTGCATCTGCAGCATTAGGGGGACAAGCCCCTGCCTGGTCTCCTGTACCGCTTCCAACTGCTGGCTCAGCTTGCCCAGCTCGTTTTGCTGATCGGCCACCAGAGACTGCATGTAGCGGTTGTAGGCTTCCAGATCCCGCAGTTGCAGTTGGGCATTTTGCAGCTCAATCCTGGCGGCGACGGCGCCATCGGCGGCTTTCTCCACACGCAGCTGGGAGGCTTTCCCGTCGGCGATACTGTTCTTCAATGCTGGCGCAACCACCTCTTCGGCGAACACGACGCAATGAACGGCCATGGGTAACAAGGCCAGACCCCAAAACTTGTTCATGATATAAATCTTAACAATGATAACCATTCTCATTGTCTCAAAGAGTAGGGTCACTGGCAATCAGATGATTTTCTTGGCCTCTGGCCGAAAAAACAGGATACTTTTTAGACAAGTACGGGAATAACTGGCGTTGGTAGTCGCAACACCATTTTAAATAACTAAAAAATGTCTTTTCGATCAGCAAGATAAGTGATCGAAAAAGGAGACTTACATGTTCCTGATTACCCATGATTAGCAGTCAGTTACCACGAACTATACTGATCTTACGTACAGTTATCGAGGTGCGAGATC
>NZ_JAPDBQ010000201.1:0-5521 GCF_027705325.1 Aeromonas sp. QDB18 | reverse complement strand
TCTCGCACCTCGATAACTGTACGTAAGATCAGTATAGTTCGTGGTAACTGACTGCTAATCATGGGTAATCAGGAAACCTTACGTGCGGACTATATACTGGCCAACCCACCTTTGCTGCTTACAATCATTTCTGTGGCGATATCGACTGCATGCGCGATTTGGATCGGTTATTATCTGTTCCAGGTTTCGAACTCGCAACATCAAAACCGATAGTGGATAATATCGATGAAGCCATTGGCATAATCCAGCGGCTAACGGATGAAGGACGATTGACCATCGCCACATATGAGGTGCCAACTGCCCCAACAGGGTCCAAATTCCAAGGTAAAGGCGTGCTTTTCACTGGTATACGTGATGCGCAGTTGGAAACACAAATCATAGCTGAGGGCGGTGAGATCAAATCGGGCATATCGAGTGCGGTTCACATACTGGTATGTAAGGATGTGAACACGTCATCAGGGAAAGCCAAGAAAGCACGCGAGATGGGCATCGAGATTATCGATGTCTTGGAATTACGGAGACGGTTATTATGATCACAGCATGTGTAGCGATCGATAGCGATGGCGGTTTTGGTGCCCAGGGGACGCTTCCATGGGCAATACCAGAAGAATTTGCTTTTTACCAAGAGCATGTCAGGGGTGGTATCTGTATAATTGGCGGCAGATCGTTTAATGATCTAGTTCACTTATCGCTATCACCAAAGGGTGGTTTGTATAAAAAATGTCTACTCCGGACCACGCCACATATCGTAGTATCATCATCACACGAATTGGTGTACGATCCGTCGATAATGGCACTTATAGAGGCTGACAGGAGACATCTTGATCTGTACTTCGTGAACACCGTGGACGCTGCTGTTAAACTCGCAAAAGGGTTAGGTGGAATGCACGCGAATAAAGATATCCATTTCATTGGCGGTAAACGCATATATGATGCCGGTCTCGATTATTGTGACGAGGTATACACCTCAATATTACCGGCTGTGTATCTTAACTGCGACACATTCTTTCCTGTAGAAAAACTGTCGCGCATGTTTACACCAGAATTATACAAGACGATTCCTAACCAAGTTCATGCGGATATTCCTGTAATTAAATGGACCCGCAAGCGCGCATAAACGCCCAGGGTATAGGAAGTATAAACCACCTTTTTGCTCCTCATCCGAAGTATCTTACCTGAAATTCCCTCACTCGTTTACCGCTCAAGCCCCAATTTTAACTGCCGGTCCAGCCTAAACCGCTCTAATAAGGTTCGATTTGGCGGTAAAATCTCTAGCCTGATAGCTCGAGAGATACAAACTGCCCCACCGCCCCGTTTAAAAGTTGGCAGTGTTGAGCAGTGTTGGATTTGGGGTCGTCAGTCAAAGAGACGACTCTGTGATGGATCGAACAGGCTGGGAGTCAGTGGCGGCGCTCGTTCTGGTGGCAGCTCACGCTGCTTGGCGGCATTCGCCTTGGCTGTTTTCTGTTTCAGATGCTTGAGAATCTGCTCAATGACCTTCGGATCTTCGATGCTGGCAATCACTTTGACGTGACCGCCGCAGTGTTCGCAGACTTCAATATCAATATTGAAGACTCGCTTGAGGCGTTGCATCCAGGTCATGGCGCGGTGGCGCTCTGCAGGACTCTTGTCACGCCAGTTAGTATCGAGACCTTCCGATTTGTCGGGCTTCTTGCCCCGCTTGGCGGGTGTTACTTGAACTCGGTGTTTGCTGTTCGGTGCAAAGACGCCGTGGAAGCGTGTGAGGTTGACTCGCGGCTTAGGTACCAACGCAGCGAGTTTGGCGATGAAGTCCAGCGGCTCGAAGATCACATGGGTGGTGCCATTGCGGTACGGAGTTTTGAGCTCGTAACGCACCTGCCCATTGGCGGTTAATGCCAGACGTTTTTCTGAAACCGCTGGCCGACTAATGTAGCGACACAAGCGCTCAAGCTTATCCCGCTGATGCGCTTCGGCCATCACACCGGCGTGTAGCGAGAAACCAGCATGGTTGGCTACTCGACTGCTTGAGTCGGCTTTATCCTCACGCCCTGGCAAGGTTTGCAGGGTGAAGACTTTGCGCCCTTGCTGGGGGCCGACGGCAATGCGATACGTAACCGAAGCACCATGTAATTGAGTCAGCGTATCGTCTTCGCCCTCTTCCAGTGTCAACCACGTATTCTCGGCATCACGCTCCAAAATCCCACGCTTTTCCATGCAGCGAGCGATGCGATGGCTGAGGGTGTGAGCGAGCGTATTCAGCTCATCGTAAGTGGGTGCCTTGACACGATGGAAGCGTTGCTTGCCATAGTCATCTTCGGCATAGACACCATCGAGAAACAGCATGTGGTAGTGGACATTGAGATTTAGCGCGGAGCCAAAGCGTTGGATAAGAGTCACTGAGCCAGTTTGTGCAGAGGCTTTGGTGTAACCGGCTTTTTTGATCAGATGAGTTGAGAGTGTACGATAGACGATACTCAAGACCTGGCCCATCAGCTGGGGATGGCGAGCCAGCAAAAAGCGTAGCTGGAAAGGAAAGCTGAGCACCCACTGGCGAATGGGCTCCTTGGGGAAGACTTCGTCTATCAGCAGCGCCGCACTCTCGGCCATCCGGCGGGCACCGCAGCTAGGGCAAAAGCCGCGTCGTTTACAGCTGAAGGCGACCAGACGCTCGTGATGACAATCCTCGCAGCGAACCCGCATGAAACCATACTCCAGACGGCCACATTGGAGGAGGTCGTTGAATTCTTGTTGGATGTAGCGAGGCAGGTGTTGACCATGGGCTTCGAGTGAGGCTTTGAAGGCTGGGTAGTGCTGCTCAACCAGCTGGTAGAGCAGCGTCTGGTCGGGTTGGTGGCGTTCGTAACCGTTTGTTTGAGTGGGCGATTGACTCGCCGTGGCGTTCCTTGCCAGCGACATGGGTATCCTCCGCTGATACTGTGGTTATGTACAGTATCAGCGGCTTGCGTTCAGACGTCCAGTCTGGCCCTAGACATCGCTAAATGCTTAACCCGCAATAGCCCTCACGAGTTGTTATCAGCCACTACCGGTTGAGCGAGAAGGTTTTGGGTTCAGGGTGCTATTGCTCCACCAATCACAATACTGAAGCCCCAACTGTTATCAGTTGGGGCTTTTTCTTGTCTGTTTGCGGCGGTTGCGTTTTATCGGTAGTCGTCGAGCTCTGCACCATCCCACATAAGAGCTTAACGGTGCGATCTTCAACGCCATCACACAAAACTTTCTTTTTCACGCACAGTCAACTTATTGGATGTTTTATTAACAACCCAAAAGGAGATATTTAGCGGGCGGCCGGAAGGTGAATGCTAGGCATGATCTAACCCTCGGTCTCTGGCGTCGCGACTGCGAAATTTCGCGAGGGTTTCCGAGAAGGTGATTGCGCTTCGCAGATCTCCAGGCGCGTGGGTGCGGACGTAGTCAGCGCCATTGCCGATCGCGTGAAGTTCCGCCGCAAGGCTCGCTGGACCCAGATCCTTTACAGGAAGGCCAACGGTGGCGCCCAAGAAGGATTTCCGCGACACCGAGACCAATAGCGGAAGCCCCAACGCCGACTTCAGCTTTTGAAGGTTCGACAGCACGTGCAGCGATGTTTCCGGTGCGGGGCTCAAGAAAAATCCCATCCCCGGATCGAGGATGAGCCGGTCGGCAGCGACCCCGCTCCGTCGCAAGGCGGAAACCCGCGCCTCGAAGAACCGCACAATCTCGTCGAGCGCGTCTTCGGGTCGAAGGTGACCGGTGCGGGTGGCGATGCCATCCCGCTGCGCTGAGTGCATAACCACCAGCCTGCAGTCCGCCTCAGCAATATCGGGATAGAGCGCAGGGTCAGGAAATCCTTGGATATCGTTCAGGTAGCCCACGCCGCGCTTGAGCGCATAGCGCTGGGTTTCCGGTTGGAAGCTGTCGATTGAAACACGGTGCATCTGATCGGACAGGGCGTCTAAGAGCGGCGCAATACGTCTGATCTCATCGGCCGGCGATACAGGCCTCGCGTCCGGATGGCTGGCGGCCGGTCCGACATCCACGACGTCTGATCCGACTCGCAGCATTTCGATCGCCGCGGTGACAGCGCCGGCGGGGTCTAGCCGCCGGCTCTCATCGAAGAAGGAGTCCTCGGTGAGATTCAGAATGCCGAACACCGTCACCATGGCGTCGGCCTCCGCAGCGACTTCCACGATGGGGATCGGGCGAGCAAAAAGGCAGCAATTATGAGCCCCATACCTACAAAGCCCCACGCATCAAGCTTTTGCCCATGAAGCAACCAGGCAATGGCTGTAATTATGACGACGCCGAGTCCCGACCAGACTGCATAAGCAACACCGACAGGGATGGATTTCAGAACCAGAGAAAGAAAATAAAATGCGATGCCATAACCGATTATGACAACGGCGGAAGGGGCAAGCTTAGTAAAGCCCTCGCTAGATTTTAATGCGGATGTTGCGATTACTTCGCCAACTATTGCGATAACAAGAAAAAGCCAGCCTTTCATGATATATCTCCCAATTTGTGTAGGGCTTATTATGCACGCTTAAAAATAATAAAAGCAGACTTGACCTGATAGTTTGGCTGTGAGCAATTATGTGCTTAGTGCATCTAACGCTTGAGTTAAGCCGCGCCGCGAAGCGGCGTCGGCTTGAACGAATTGTTAGACATTATTTGCCGACTACCTTGGTGATCTCGCCTTTCACGTAGTGAACAAATTCTTCCAACTGATCTGCGCGGGAGGCCAAGCGATCTTCTTCTTGTCCAAGATAAGCCTGTCTAGCTTCAAGTATGACGGGCTGATACTGGGCCGGCAGGCGCTCCATTGCCCAGTCGGCAGCGACATCCTTCGGCGCGATTTTGCCGGTTACTGCGCTGTACCAAATGCGGGACAACGTAAGCACTACATTTCGCTCATCGCCAGCCCAGTCGGGCGGCGAGTTCCATAGCGTTAAGGTTTCATTTAGCGCCTCAAATAGATCCTGTTCAGGAACCGGATCAAAGAGTTCCTCCGCCGCTGGACCTACCAAGGCAACGCTATGTTCTCTTGCTTTTGTCAGCAAGATAGCCAGATCAATGTCGATCGTGGCTGGCTCGAAGATACCTGCAAGAATGTCATTGCGCTGCCATTCTCCAAATTGCAGTTCGCGCTTAGCTGGATAACGCCACGGAATGATGTCGTCGTGCACAACAATGGTGACTTCTACAGCGCGGAGAATCTCGCTCTCTCCAGGGGAAGCCGAAGTTTCCAAAAGGTCGTTGATCAAAGCTCGCCGCGTTGTTTCATCAAGCCTTACGGTCACCGTAACCAGCAAATCAATATCACTGTGTGGCTTCAGGCCGCCATCCACTGCGGAGCCGTACAAATGTACGGCCAGCAACGTCGGTTCGAGATGGCGCTCGATGACGCCAACTACCTCTGATAGTTGAGTCGATACTTCGGCGATCACCGCTTCCCTCATGATGTTTAACGTTTGAAATAAGGGGCGCCGAGCGCCAGCGAGGGGAGCCAAAAGCTTGCTTTTGGCCGTCCCGACTTGATTGA
>NZ_JAPDBQ010000200.1:0-5887 GCF_027705325.1 Aeromonas sp. QDB18 | reverse complement strand
TTGGAGACAGCCAGTTTACCAGCACCCTGTCTGTCAACTTCCACTTCCCCAAGATCCCGCGAAGAACCTTTTTTTATGGGCGTTTGCAATTCGTCAGGGGGGATCCTGTGCCCTGTTGCGGCATGTCACCCGACCCATTCAATGTGCGCCAGCCTGTTGTGTGGCACGGCGTCGGTCAGCCAGCGGCGCAGGCTGTCGATATGCTTGCGCCGGGCGCTGTGTCTGGGCCACACCAGGTAGTATCCATCCGTGGTGGCGACGGCTTGGTGAAAGGGCAGTGCAAGCAGCCCGTTTGCGATGGCCTCCTGGCTCAGCAGCAGATCCCCGACCGAGACGCCGTGGCCGCTGATGGCGGCCATGTTGCCCTGCTCCAGGGTGTCGAACACCTTGCCACTGGCCAGATTGAGCCCTGGCCTGGCGCAGGTTCCCTTGAGCCACCGCCGCCAGTCACGGCGATCCGGCGAGGGGTGGATCAGTTCGCACGCCGCCAAATCCGTGCGGGCGGTTTCCACCAGGGCCGGGGCACAGAGGGGGATCAGCCACTCTTCGAACAGCAGGTGACACTCGGTGTCATTCCCGAAATGGCCGTTCCCCAGCAAGATGGCGCAGTCATAGGGCTCGCGGTGAAAATCGACGCCGTCTATGTCCATCCAGACGCTGGAGGCAAGGATCCTGGGAGTGGGGTGATGTTCACGGAACGTGCCGAGCACATCCAGCAGCCAGCGCATGGTCAGGGTCGAGGGCGCCTTGAGTCGCAGCTCCTGGCCGTTGCGGCGAAAGGCCTGACACGCCATCGTCAGGCTCTGGAACCCCTCCGTCAACTGCTCCGCCAGGGCGCGGCCGGCTTCCGTCACCTCGACCCTGGGGCCATGGCGGTGAAAGAGTTCGCACTCGAACCAGGCCTCCAGGGTCTGGACATGGCGACTGACGGCGCCCGGCGTCACGTGCAGGGAGGCTGCCGCCTTGCTGAAGGAGCCGAGCCGGGCCGCGGCTTCAAACGCACGCAGCGCGTAGAGAGGAGGAAGGGTCATCGTTCGATATCAATGTGAGCTTTACTCACATTCAATGGGAGTTTTATCCGTTTTTCAAGGGACGAGTCCTTTTGAATAATGCAGCCAACCCCGGGGCTGGTTGAGCATGACTCATCATGCCTGCCCTGGCTAAAGGCGGACATGGCTGTATCAACGAAGGAGGAAAGACGGAATGAACATGATGTTGCTGGGGGCCTACACCGTGTCGGTCGTGCTCCTGTTGTTGACTCCGGGGCCTGTCGTGGCGCTCGTCACCGGCACGGCGGTTCGTCATGGTTATCGCCAGGCCTGGATGACCCTGCTCGGCACCAACGGGGCCTCCCTGGTGCTGATCCTGATGGCGACCCTGATCCTGGCCGGCGTGATCTCTCTGCCACCCTTGTGGCTCTATCTGCTGGGCGGGGCGGGGTCACTCTACATCGGTTATGCGGCCGTGGGCGGCTTGATGGCAGGGGTGAGCCAGGATACCGGGTCCGGTGCGCCTGTCCTTGCAGGTGGTGGCTTTACGCAGGGCTTCATGACCGGCGTGGCCAATCCCAAGGACATTCTCTTCTTCGTTGCCTTCTTCCCGCAGTTCATCGCGGTGACACCGCACTTTGGCACCAGCATTCTGACCCTCTCCATGGTATGGATCTTCTTCGATCTGCTGGTGCTGAGTCTCTATGTCCTGCTGGTGAAGCGTTGGATGCCGGCCCGGCACAGCAAGCATATCGCGTTGATTTCATCTTTGTTTTTGCTCGCAGTTTCACTGTTCGGGGTTCTGTACAATGGGGTGAAAGTCACCCTGATGCTGGCGTGACCAGGGGTGAGACAAGGGAGTCAGGCATGTTTCTATTCGTGTTCTATCTGGGCGGCAACGCCGGCCAATCCAATATCGAGGTCCACGACATCCAGTTTGTGGCGGCTCAGACCCCCGAGGAGGCCTGGCCTGTACTGCGGGAGGCCTGGTTCGGCGATCCCGACAAGGTGCATATCGACGGTTACGCCAGGCTGCTCTGGGCGGATGGCTATTCGGTGCATCTGCGGGAGACGCCTCCTGAGAAAGAGGCTCCCCGCCTCTACTTTGTGAACATGGGTGGCTATCACCCAGACTCCCTCGCGGATCTGCATGCCTTCGATTTCTTTGTGGCAAAGGATGCAAAGGAAGCAAAAGCCAGGGGGCTCGCATCCTTGCTAAAGGGGGTCAGGCACCAGCACAAGGACAACCTGAAAGAGGTGGACGACTGCCTGCTGCTGGAGACGGTGAGCGGTCTGTACGTGCACCTTGTGCCCGACTCCGAAGGGAGCCCCTTCAGGCCGCAATGGCAGGGATATCAGCCCATCGGCCGCTGAGCGTGACGGTTGCAGGTGGGAGATAAAAAAACGGCAATCCGAAGATTGCCGGGAGGAATGTATTCGATGCGATCTGACGTGGGTTGAGCTGATCGCAGGGGCAAGCCCCAGGGTCGGCAGGCACAGTCAGCGACCATGCCCGCCTTACAGTCAGTCGGGATACGCTCTCCACCCCGGCTGACCAGCTTCGCTATCGCGTCTGTCCCGCGCCGTGTTGCCGCGATAGGAGGACAGATGCAATCAAATCAATTCGTTACAGCATGCCTGGGATGGCAGCTTTCATTTCAGATGGCCAGACGCCGACCTGGACCTGACCTATGTGCTCTTTTTGCAGCAGCAGCATGGCCAGACGGGATTGGCCGATGCCGCCGCCGATGGTTTGCGGCATGCGTGCTGCCAGCAGATCCTGATGCCAGTCATATTGCAGGCGATCCTCGTCGCCGGTGATGGCGAGCTGGCGGCGCAGGGCCTCTGCGTCCACCCGGATCCCCATGGAGGAGATCTCGAAGCTGTCTTCCAGCACCGGGTTCCACACCAGGATGTCACCGTTCAGACCCGCCAGCCCCAGCTCGCTCTCGCTGCTCCAGTCGTCGTAGTCCGGGGCACGGACGTCGTGGCGTTCGCCGTGGGAGAGGGCGCCACCGATACCGATGAGGAAGACCGCTCCCAGCTCTTTGGCGATGGCGCGCTCGCGTCCCTTGGCATCGAGGTCCGGGTAGCGGGTCAGCAGCTCTTCACTGTGCAGGAACTGGATATCCGCCGGCAGGAAGGGGGTCAGCTCATGCTCGGCACAGACCGCGCGCTCGGTGGCCTTGATGGCGGCCCAGATGCCGCGCACCGTCTCCTGCAGATAGGCCAGATCCCGGCGCTCGCCCGGCATTACCTTCTCCCAGTCCCACTGGTCGACGTAGACGGAGTGAATGGGGCTGAGACGATCCTCGTCCGGACGCAGTGCCTTCATGTGGGTGTAGATGCCTTCACCCGGGCCGAAACCGAAGCGACCCAGAGTCTGGCGCTTCCACTTGGCCAGGGAGTGGACCACTTCATAGCTGTGCTCCGGCAGGGTTTTCACCTTGACCTGCACTGCATGCTCGCAGCCGGAGAGGTTGTCCTGGGTGCCGTCACCGACCCGGCTCAGAATGGGGGCTTGTACCTCCATCAGGCCGAGTTGCAGTGCGAGTTGGCGGGAGAACATCTCTTTGACGAAGCTGATCTGCTGTTGGCTGCGGATGTAGTGCTGTTTCATGCTGAATTACCTGTCGTGAATCCGTTGAATGCGGTGATTCTTCAACAGAATGCCAACTAAATTCAATATTCGATAATTGAAATAGGCTTTGTGTGTTTTTTTCTTCAAAATAAGCCATCAATTAATGATGAATCATTAAAAAGAGCGCAAAAAAGTGTCAGAAAATTATCGGATCGATAATCTCGATCAGGCCATCCTCTCCGCCCTGATGGAGAATGCGCGCCTGCCTTACGCCGAGCTGGCTAAACAACTGCTGGTGAGCCCGGGCACCATCCACGTGCGGGTAGAGAAGATGAAGCAGGCGGGCATCATCGAGGGAACGCGGGTGCAGGTGAACCCCAAGAAGCTGGGCTACGACGTCTGCTGCTTCATCGGGATCAACCTCAAGAGCGCCAAGGATTACCCGTCGGCCCTGGCCAAACTGCAGGCGCTGGACGAGGTGGTGGAGGCCTACTACACCACGGGCCACTACAGCATCTTCATGAAGGTGATGACCCGTTCCATCGACGAGTTGCAGACGGTACTGATCCACAAGATCCAGACCATCGACGAGATCCAGTCCACCGAGACGCTGATTTCGCTGCAAAACCCGATCCTGCGGGATGTGAAGCCTTGAGTCGGGTGGTCTGAGGGGGGCGTAGAGACCCCTCTCCCGTGATAGACCCTGTCCGCGCTGCAGAATTCGACCCTGTGGGAGATGACACCCTGACTGGTGGGTCAGGGTTCGATATAGGGGATGCCGTATTTGTCGTAGAGGGCCTTGAGCCGGCCGTCCCGCTTCATGTGCAGCAATTCGGCATCATAGGCGGCCATCAGGGCCGGGGTGTCGGCATCGGCCCGGGAACGGGTCCAGGCATTGAAGTAGGGGCTGGTCTTGAGCGGTTTTGGCAGGTAGTCGAGCTTGCCTTCCAGTCCCTCCTCTCTTATCTGGGTGAAGGCGGTGACCAGGGACATGGGCACCACGTCGATACGACCGGCAATGAGTTTTCGCAGTTGCAGCTGGTTGATGGGGATCTCCTGGAAGTGATAGCTCGGGTCTGTCATGGCTGCCGCGAGCTCGGGGGTATAGGAGAAATCCCGGGTGACACCGATACGCCAGGGTTTGAGATCCGTCAGATGGTCATAGTGGATCAGGCCTGCGGACTCCTTGCGTATGAAGAAGTGCCAGCTATGGAGCATATGGGCCTGTTTGGGGTAGAGCAGATAGGCCTCCCGCTCCGGTTTGTAGGAGTGGGCCAGCAGCAGATCATAGAAGCCGCTTTCGGCATTGCGGGTGAGCCTGGCTCCCGAATCGATGAGCTCAATCCTGATGGGGGTATGGAGCGTGCCGAAGATGGCGGTGACGAGATCCACATCCAGCCCGCGAGGGTGTCCCTGTGCATCCAGCCACTTGAGAGGGGGCTCCTGGATGCCACCAATGACCAACTCCCTAGCTGACAGCCAGCAGGGCAGCAGAAAGCAGAATACGAGCAAGCGTCGCACGTTACATCTCCTGAGCATTGGGGACGGGGTCGCATCCGGCAGGGACTGTGACCGATACCTATCTAACTAGAGACGACCACGGATGGCAAACCCTGAAATGGGGAGGGGACAAACGAACGGTGCCGGTGGGAGGGGGGCGGGCTGCCTCGACAGGCCGCCCCGTGGCAGAGTCGGGCGGGATGGACCAGCCACTCGCCGGCTGTGGGCGGGAGGGTAGTCGGCATGAAACGTGTGCGAGGTGGCCTGCCTCAGGTTGCCTGACACTGTTTCATCTGGGTGTTGAGGGCCTGCATCACCTGACGACGGCTGATGATGCCCGTCACCTTGCCTCCCTCCATTACCGGATAGACCTTGGGTCTGGCCCCGGCCATCTGGCGGGCGAGATCCACGATGTTGTCATCAGGAGAGACGAACAGCGGGGTCCGGCTCATCAGATCTTCGACCAGAGTACGGGTGTCGCAGTGATAGCTGCCCGTGAGCAGGGCGGGAATGCAATCCTGCTCGGAGAGAAATCCGACGAGGTGCTGATGGTCATCCAGTACCGGCAGGCCCCCCAGGTTTGCCCGATGGAGTCTGTCCAGCGCCTCGGCCAGACCGAGGCCGGGGTGCAGTGAGTGGGTCAATGGCTGCATATGATCGCGAATTTGTAGCATGATGGTGGCTCCATGGGGGTCGATGGGGCCACTATGCCCGGTGGCTGTGACACGGGGCCAATGGGTTTCCTGATTACCCATGACCCTCAGCCAGCTTCAAGAGCCGATATGGCATCGGAGGGCTTGCCACGACTGCATGCCCC
>NZ_JAPDBQ010000199.1:0-5913 GCF_027705325.1 Aeromonas sp. QDB18 | reverse complement strand
GCCGGATAGATTTAAGCAAGCCAACCACAACACCCGAAATCAAGGTTGCAAAAAAGGGGGTGACCATAGATTTTTTTATGACTTGAGAAGCGAGAGGGGTCAGGCCCTGTCGACAGCCGCAACGGGAGCAGGCAGGCGGATGGTGAGGGAGAGCACCAGGGCCACCACCAGCAACACCAGGATCAGGTTGAAGGTCGCCATGAAGCCGCCGAACAGGGAGGCCACGATGGAGCCGATGATGCTGCCCAGACCAAAGCCCAGGTAGATGACGCCGTAGTTCTTGGTCAGGTTGTTGAGGCCGAAGAAGTCGCTCACCAGCGAGGGGTAGACGGTGATGGTGCCGCCGAAGCTGAACGCCACACAGGCCACCGCCACGAAGAAGAGGTTGGCATTGAGCGGCACGAACAGCAGCAGCGCCATGCCCGCCAGGGTAATCAACTGGGCGATGGTGATGACCCGGATACGGGACATCTTGTCGGAGAGGATGCCCAGCACCAGCCGGCCACCCAGGTTGGCCATGGCGATGATGGCGACGGCGTTGGCGGCGACCACGGCCGGCAGGCCCACCATCTTCTCGCCGATGTCCTTGGCCACGCCGATGACGTAGAGACCGCTCATGCAGGCGGTGAGGAACATCAGCGCCAGCATCCAGTATTGGGGCTTGCGCATCGCCTCGGCCAGGGTGAAGTCGCGGCTCTCGCTCTGCTGCACGGCGGCGGCCTGCTTGGGCGCATCCTTCATCAGCATGCCACCCACCAGCACCATGGACATGGCGATCAGCCCCCACAGTTGGAAGGTGGTCTCAAGGCCGTTGCTGGAGAGCAGCAGCAGGTTGATGTACTTGAAGCCGAGGCTGCCGAGGCCATAAGCACCGATAGAGCAGGCGGAGATGAGCCCCTTGCGCTCCGGGAACCACTTCACACAGTTGGAGAGGGTCATCAGGTAGCCGGTACCGTCTGCAAAACCGACCAGAATGCCGGCACAGAGGTAGAGCATCGCCAGGTTGCTGGCATGAGCGGTGAGGAAGAAGCCGATGCCGAGCAGCACGCCGGCGCCCAGGGTGACGTTGCGCACCCCGAACCGCTCCTGCAGCTTGCCTGCCAGGGAGGAGGCCACCGCCAGGGAGAGGCTGAGCAGGCCGAAGGCGAAGGCGACCTGGCTCACCGGCTCGTCCAGCTTGTCAGAGAGCTGGGCGTTGAACAGGCTCCAGGTGTAAACGGATCCCAGCGCGAACTGGGTGATGATGGTCCCCAACAGGGTGAGGTAACGGGTGCGATTCAGCTCTCTGGTCATGATGCGTCTCGAGGAATGGCCTTAAGGAAACTGGGGCCACTATAAGCAAGACGCCGCTCCCACCGACCGATTACGGCATGAAATGCAGATCGGCGGGAATGAATGACAATCAGAGCCGCATCAGCTGACGGAACGCCTTGATGTTGCTGCGGCTGACCGGCACCTCGAATGGCAGGTCATGGAGCCGGATGAGATAGGTGCTGTTGAACCAGGGCACTATCTCGCGGATCTTGTTGATGTTGACGCAGTAGGAGCGGTGGCAACGAAAGAACCCCTCGGCAGGCAACCGACTGACGAACTCGCTGAGGGTCATGGTCATCACGTAGCGATCGGTACGGGTGTAGACATGGGTCAGCTTCTCGTCCGCTTCCGCGTAGTAGATCTGCTCGCAGGGGGTGACGATGATGCGCTCCCCCTTCACCAGATTGACGGTGCGGTTCTGTGGCGTCCCGGACTCCGCACCCTGGGGCTGGGACTTGCCCGCCAGTTCGAGCTTCTGCAGCAGATTGATGAGACGCGGCTCGTTGTAGGGCTTGAGGATGTAGTCGAATGCCTCCAGCTCGAACGCCTCCACCGCAAACTCCTTGTAGGCGGTGACGAAGACGATGTGGGGCGGATGGCTGGACTTGTGCAGGTTCTTGGCCAGCAGCAGGCCGTCGATGGCGGGGATCTGGATATCCAGAAACACCACGTCCACCTCGTGATCCTGCAGATACTTGAACGCCTCCAGCCCGTCCTCGAAGCTCGCCACTATCTCGATGTTGCTGTGCTGCCCCACCAGAAAGGCCAGCTCCTCGCGGGCCAGATACTCATCTTCCACAATGATCGCTTTCAGCATGATATTGCCCCCATAAGGAGCACAGGAGAGGCCAGCTCCTCCCGTGTCAAACATTCGTCTTCCACTATGATGGCTTTCAGCATGGCATTGCCTCCTGATCAGGCAGATAGAAACAGACTTCGGTCCCCGGCTCCAGCCGCTTGAGGTGCAGGCCGTCGCCATAGAGCAGCTTTACCCGCTGATGCACGTTCATCAGACCGATGCTGCGGCTCTCCACCCGACCGGCGGCGACCCCGTCGATCACCGCCTGGCTGATGCCGTAGCCTGTGTCGCGCACCGCGACCCGGATGCCGCCCGCCAGCTGCTTCACCTCGATGGTGACCCGACCCGGCGCACTGCGGGGCTGGATGCCGTGCAGGATGGCGTTTTCCACCAACGGCTGCAACAGCAGGCTCGGCACCTGGATATGCACGTCGTCCACCTCGAACACCACCTCCAGCTTGTCGCCGAAGCGGGCCTGCTCGATGGCCACGTAGTCGCGCACCTGCTGCAGCTCCTCCTGGATGTCGATGAGGGTGTCCCCCTTGTTGAGGTTGTAGCGCAGGTAATCCGCCAGATTGGCAATGAGCTGGCGTGCCTGCTGGGGACGGATGCGGATCAGCGACGAGATGGCATTGAGGGCGTTGAACAGGAAGTGGGGGTTGATCTTGCTCTGCAGCGCGGTGAACTCCGCCTTGCGGGTCATCTCCTTGAGCTGCTCGATGCGCGACACCTCCATCTGGGTGGAGATGAGCTGGGAGAGACCCACCGCCATCTCCTTGAGGGAGCTGGTGATGCTGTGGGTGCGGCGATAATAGATCTTGAGGGTGCCGCTGACGGCGCCGTTTTCCCGCAGCGGAATAATGATGACCGAGTGAAAATCGGAGAGGTGATACTGGCGCAGATCGTTGTTGATGATGATCTGGTCCAGCAGCACCGCTCTGTGGGTCATGTCGCTGATGGCGTGGTGCTCGTCCAGCTCGTAGTAATCCTTGCCCACCCCCACATAGGCCAGCACGTCGCGGGTATCGGTGATGGCCACCGCATCGGCGCTGATCTCGCTGCGAATGATGCCGCACACCTGGCTCAGGGAGTGGCGATCGATGTTCTGGAAAAACGGCAACGTCTTGTTGGCGATGTCGAGCGCCAGCTTGGCCTGCTTGGCGGCAATCAGCTCCTTCTCGTCATCCAGATCCTGCACCAGCTTGATGATGAGCCCGATACAGAGCGCACCGGCGATCATCGGGTAGGCAATATGACTGACTATCTCCACACCTACCGCATGGGGCTCGGTCAGTTGCCAGATAAGCAGCATGGTCAGCCCCTCGCAGGCCATCCCCGCCAGGATGCCATAGAGCCAGAGCCGCGACTTGCGACAGCGCAGGTGCAGCCAGGTGGCCAGCAGGCCGGCGATGATGCTGGCGATGAGACAGGGAATGGAGGTGTGGCCATCCATGTCGATGAGATAGCGGTGCAGACCCGAGATGACCCCGGCCGGAATGCCGACCCAGGGGCCGAACAGGATGCCGCCCGAGATGATGGCGATGATCCGCACATTGATGAGGGCCCCCTCCACCGGAATGCCGGTGTAGGTGCTGAACACCGCGAACAGACAGAAGATGGCCGCCACCAGCACCAGCTCGGCCGGGGTGTGATCCCGCTTCTGGAACAGCCGCTGAAACGGCCGGGTGCGGGTGAGAAGAAAGAGCGTCATCAGCATCAGCGCCGCCCGCTCAAACACCGCCAACAACATCATCTGATTTTCGAGCATGGCTCTCCTCCGTCAATGGCATGGCGCCAGGGGGCGGATCATACCCCTTATCTGCCGCCGACTCATGGGCGAATCCGGGGAGAGCGGTTCAGCTTTCGGGGAAAGCGCCGATAAGAGGAGGCCCTCGCCAAGGAGGGCCCAGTCCGACAAAGGAGATAACTATGTTTCAAAAAAGCATGGTGCTGGCAGTGATGATCGGTTGCAGCAGTGCCGCCGTTCACGCCAATACGCAGGTGAGCCAGCTGAACTGGCAGGCCACCGCCAGCAAAGAGACCAACATGGAAGTAGCGCTTACCCACCCAGGCCTCCAGGTCATCAATTCGGATCCGGCACAGGCTCCCGTCCAGATCCTGGCAGCAGACCTGAGCCACCCGAATTTCAACACCACCTATCGTTTGCAAGCCCGCGCACTCTACGGCTCCCTGCCACAGCAGGATGATCTCCGGATCACGCTGGCGCTCAACGGGCAACCCCTCGAAGCAAGCCGCGCCCTCCCCCTGGCGCAGGCGACCCGCTATTACCTCAGCTATCAGGCCCCGTCAGCCAGACCGGACCAGGTGGGCGAAGCCGCCTATGAGTTGATGGTGTACTGGCTGGGCTGACCACAGGAGCCGAAGGCATGTTCCCATGCCTTCATTCCTCCCCTTCCATCACCTGCAGTTGGGTCGCCGCCAGCCGAACCACCTCGTACTCTTGCTGCAAACGGGCCAGCGCCTCGGGCAGCCTGGCCTGATCGAGCTCCCAGGATTCTATTTCGCTGCAGGTCGCCACCAGTTTCAGAGTGCCCATGATCCTGGCGCCCCCTTTCAGGCGATGTATGCGGTCGATGAACTGGCCGACATGCCCCTCCTCCGCGGCCCGTTGCAATCCCGCGATATCGTCGTCACTGGCCCGCACGAACTCGGCCAGCAGAGGCACCATCAGGGTCGACTGGTGTGCGGTCAGCGGCCCCAGATACCGCCGGATCTCCTCCATGCAGACGACCATGTCACTCTGCTCTTCACGCTGCATGTGCCGACGCAGGCAATGATCGAGCGCCTCCAGTCCGACGGGCTTGAACAGACAGTCATCCATCCCTGCCGCCTGCCCTTCATTGATCTGCTCCTGCCGCGCATCGGCCGTCAGCCCGAGGATCACGGTGCGTCGCCAGCCGTGCAGCCGCTCCAGCTCACGGCACTGACGAGCCAGCTCGAATCCGTTCATGCCGGGCATGTTGAAGTCGGTCATGACGACATCCACCCTGGCTTCGACCAGCCGCCGCAGCGCCTCTTCTCCCGACTCGACGGCCGTGGCGTCATGACCCAGATAGGCCAGCTGCTGGCTGACCAGCAACCGGTTGGCTGGATGATCGTCCACGACCATGATCTTCAGTCGCCGCCCCGGCTCCACCACCGGATCCTGTGCAAGCGCAGCGGGCATCGCCACGGCATCGGCCACCGGCAGCTTCATCTCGACACTGACCCGGGTCCCCTGCCCGGGCGTACTCTCCAGTTTCAAGGAGCCGCCCATCGTCTCGCACAGGGAGCGGGAGATCATCAGACCCAGGCCTGTACCCGACTGCTGGATTTTCTCGGGTTGGCTGGCCTGGCTGAAGGGCTCGAACAGCCTGGCCTGCTCGGCCTGATCGATGCCGATACCGGTATCCAGAATGGTGAGCTGCACGGTACACCAGCCATCGCTGACCCGGGAGGCCAGCGTCACCGTGACCGACCCGCGATCGGTGTACTTGATGGCGTTGCTGATCAGGTTGGAGACGACCTGCTTGTAACAGAGGCCATCGACCTGCACCCAGGACGGATCGCCCGTGACGAGCTCCAGCCGCAGGTTTTTCTGCCTCGCCAGCGCAGTGAATACGGTGACGACCGACGCTGTCAGGGTCACGATGTCATGGGGTTCGGGGGCCAGTTCGAACCGGCCAGACTCGATCTTGGAAATATCCAGGATGTCGCCGATGACTTAACCATCCCCTCGTATGAGCGAGGCGTGGCGCGGCTTCTGAGGTATGATCGCCATCCTTGACCAGCTAATACCC
>NZ_JAPDBQ010000198.1:0-5957 GCF_027705325.1 Aeromonas sp. QDB18 | reverse complement strand
TTGGAGACAGCCAGTTTACCAGCACCCTGTCTGTCAACTTCCACTTCCCCAAGATCCCGCGAAGAACCTTTTTTATTTCCCATCCGGCGCCCAGCGTGCACTGGGCTGGGGCAGGGGGATGATCCAGTGCAAGGTTATAGAGCAAAAAATCAAAAAAAGTTGACATTGCCCCGTCGCAACTGAAAACTCGGGAAAGTTGAATGGGTATTACAGGGGTAGAACATGGCTGTCGGTATCGAGGAAGTACTGCTTCCCGAAGAGCAACTGAGCGGTCGCGCTTTTACAGACGAAGACAGGGAGCTGTTGCGTTCATATGGGGGCCTTATCGAAGGCCTGGCCGATCTGTTCGGCAAGCACTGCGAGGTGGTGCTCCACTCCCTGGAAAATCTGCATGAGTCCGTGATCCAAATCGCGAATGGTTTCAATACGGGTCGAACTCTGGGGGCGCCGATCACCGATCTCGCCCTGCGGATGCTCAAGGACATCGAGAGCACGGGTCAGGATCACACCCAGAGTTATTTTGCCCGCAGTCGGACCGGTGCCTTGATGAAGTCGAGCACCATCGCCATCCGTAACCGCGACAAGCAGGTGATCGGCCTTATCTGCATCAATTTGCACATCAATGCGCCTTTCCACGAGTTCGTGGCCGAATTCTTCCCGACACCACAGCAGGTGGAGCGGCAATCACCGGAGACCTTCGCCAACAGCGTCGAAGAGCTGGTTGCCCAGACGGTGGACAACACCATCGACGAGATCAATCGTGATCCCTCCGTGGCCAACAATGCCAAGAACCGTTTTATCGTGACCCAGTTGTTCGAGAAGGGCATATTTGATATCAAGGATTCGATCAACCTGGTCGCCGACAAGCTGAATATTTCCAAACATACCGTGTATCTCTACATCCGACAGCGCAAGCAGGGTGAAGAAGAGAGCGAGTAAGCGCCATAGATAGGGGATAGATAACAATGGCTAAAGAAGTGATTGCAACCGACAAGGCGCCTGCCGCAATTGGCCCTTATGTCCAGGCTACCAAGCTGGGTGAGCTGGTCTTTACCTCCGGGCAGATCCCGCTCGATCCGGCCACCATGGACATCGTTGCCGGTGGCATCGAGGCTCAGGCAGAGCAGGTGATGAAGAATCTGGTTGCCGTCTTGAAAGCCGCAGGGGCCGATACCAGCAAGGTGCTGAAGACCACCTGCTTCCTGAGTGACATGAACAACTTCGTGGCCTTCAACCAGGTGTATGCCCGCTACTTTGGCGAATCCGCTCCGGCACGTTCCTGCGTGGAGGTCGCTCGTCTGCCCAAGGATGTGCTGGTCGAAGTCGAAGCCATCGCCTACGTCTGAGCCTGTTTCATTGGAAAAGCCCCTCCCAGGAGGGGCTTTTGCGTCTGTGAGGTAGAATGGATGCACCGCTGTGCAGGAGTGCGATCATGAGTCTGAATTTTGCTCTGCTGGTCACCGGGCCCGCCTATGGCACCCAGACGGCCAGCACGGCCTATCGTTTTGCCCTGAGTCTGGTCGAGCAGGGACACCGCTTGTCCCACCTCTTCTTCTATCAGGAGGGGGTGTGCAATGCCAATGGCCTCCATGCGCCAGCCAGCGATGAGACCGACCTGGTGGCATTGTGGCGCGAGTTGGCCATCCAGCAGGGTATCCGCATCGATGTGTGTGTGGCTGCGGCCATGCGCCGTGGCGTGCTGGATGAGCAGGAGGCCAAGGGAATGGGACGGGAGCATTTCAATCTGGAAGCGCCATTCTGCCTGAGCGGGCTCGGTCAGTTGGCGGAAGCCGCACTGACCGCTGATCGCTTCGTTCAGTTCTAGGGGGACAAAATGACCAGAATAGCGTTTATCTCACGGCGTGGTCCCCATGGTTCGGCGAGTGGTCGGGAGGGGCTGGATGCTCTGCTGGCCACCTCTGCATTGACGGAGTCCTTGGCACTCTTTCTGGTGGGGGATGGCGTGATGCAACTGGTGAGGGAGCAATCACCACACGCCATATTGCAGCGTCACTACGCCCCGACCTTCAAGATGCTGGAACTGTATGACATCGAAGAGATCTATGTCTGTGCGGTGTCACTGGCTGAGCGAGGACTGACGGCGGCGGATCTGCTAATCCCAGTGATTCCGCTCTCTCCTGCGGAAATTCGCCGTAGCTGGGCGGGTTTCACCACCCACATCTGCTTCTGAGGTGCCCGTGATACAGCTGATATTGAACTCTCCCTTCATGAGCCAGGATCTCGAGTTGGCGTTGCGTTACCGCATGGAAGGGGATCTGGTGGTGTTGATGCAGGATGCCGTGATGGCGGCGGCTGCCCCCGGGTGGTGCGAGCGCTTGGCAGACGTCCCCCTGTACGTCATGAAGGAAGACCTGCAAGCGAGAGGCTTGTCATCCGGGATCGGGATGGAACTCGATATGCCGGGTTTGATCAGGTTGATCGCCGAGCACGGATCACCGCAGACCTGGGGCGGTTAGACTTGGTTTTCCTTTTTATCTCAGTTGCTTAGCATAATGTCATTCGACTGTCATTTGCCATTTCGGTGTGCAAATTGTATAAATCTTGACTCCCTAGACAACAGGGCATAAAATTTCGCGTCCCCGTATCTGCGGGGAGGATTTTTCACACGTTTATGAAGTCATTATCAGGAGCCTTTTGATGGCAACTATTAACCAGTTGGTTCGCAAGCCACGCATCAAGCTCGTTGTGAAAAGCAACGTGCCGGCGCTGGAAGCGTGCCCTCAGAAGCGTGGCGTATGCACCCGTGTATACACCACCACCCCGAAGAAGCCTAACTCTGCACTGCGTAAAGTATGCCGTGTACGTCTGACCAACGGCTTCGAAGTCACCTCCTACATCGGTGGTGAAGGTCACAACCTGCAAGAGCACTCTGTTGTTCTGATCCGTGGCGGTCGTGTAAAAGACTTGCCAGGTGTTCGTTATCACACCGTTCGTGGTGCGTTGGACTGTGCCGGTGTTAAAGACCGTAAGCAGGCTCGCTCCAAGTACGGCGTGAAGCGTCCGAAAGCTTAATGGTTCTCCGTTAAGTAAGGCCAAACGTTAATTCGTTTCTAGTTAGATAACTTTCTAGTTTTGGGTAACCCCTGAAGTTACGGAGAATTTGAAATGCCAAGACGTCGTGTTGTTGGTCAGCGTAAAATCCTGCCGGATCCCAAGTTCGGATCTGAGCTGCTGGCTAAATTTGTCAACGTAGTAATGGTTGACGGTAAGAAATCTGTTGCAGAAGCCATCGTTTATGGCGCCCTGGACATCATTGCCACCAAATCTGGCAAAGAGCACTTGGCCCTGTTCGAAGTCGCTCTGGACAACATTCGTCCGGCGGTCGAGGTTAAATCTCGTCGCGTCGGTGGTGCAACCTATCAGGTGCCGGTAGAAGTTCGTCCGGTACGTCGCAATGCTCTGGCAATGCGCTGGTTGGTTGATGCCGCTCGTAAACGTGGTGAAAAATCAATGGCTCAGCGTTTGGCTGGCGAGCTGCTGGATGCCGCTGACAATAAGGGTTCGTCTGTCAAGAAACGTGAAGACGTTCACCGTATGGCTGAAGCGAACAAGGCCTTCGCTCACTTCCGCTGGTAATCCGCTTGCGCAGGGTCTTATGACTCTGCGCACCTTTAATTATCTGGGGACAAGCGCCCTAGTAAGAGGATGACAATGGCTCGTACAACCCCCATTGAGCGTTATCGTAATATCGGTATCTCCGCTCACATCGACGCCGGTAAGACTACTACTACCGAGCGCGTTCTGTTTTACACCGGTGTAAGTCACAAGATCGGTGAAGTTCACGATGGCGCCGCCACCATGGACTGGATGGAACAGGAACAAGAGCGTGGTATCACCATCACCTCCGCCGCGACCACCGCTTTCTGGTCCGGTATGGGTAAACAGTTCCAACCGCACCGTATCAACATCATCGATACCCCGGGCCACGTTGACTTTACTATCGAAGTAGAGCGTTCCATGCGTGTTCTGGATGGCGCCGTGATGGTGTACTGTGCCGTAGGTGGCGTACAGCCCCAGTCTGAAACCGTATGGCGTCAGGCTAACAAGTACAAGGTTCCCCGTATCGCGTTCGTCAACAAGATGGACCGTACCGGTGCTAACTTCCTGCGCTGCGTTGAGCACATCAAGACCCGTCTGAAAGGTAACCCGGTTCCTCTGCAACTGAACATCGGTTCCGAAGAGAACTTCAAGGGCGTTATCGACCTGGTCAAGATGAAAGCCATCAACTGGAGCGAAGCTGACCAGGGCGTATCCTTCGACTACGAAGACGTCCCGGCCGAGCTGCTGGAACAGGCGCAAGAAATGCGCATGAACCTGGTTGAAGCCGCTGCTGAAGCGTCTGAAGACCTGATGGAAAAATACCTGGGTGGTGAAGAACTGACTGAAGAAGAGATCAAGAAAGCTCTGCGTCAGCGTGTTCTGAACAACGAAATCATCCTGGTTACCTGTGGCTCCGCGTTCAAGAACAAGGGCGTACAGGCCATGCTGGATGCCGTGGTCGAGTACCTGCCGGCTCCGACCGACGTTGCTGCTATCGACGGTCTGAAGCTGGATGGCGAGACCAAGGACGAGCGTCACGCTTCCGATGACGAGCCGTTCTCTGCTCTGGCATTCAAGATTGCTACCGACCCGTTCGTGGGCAACCTGACCTTCTTCCGTGTTTACTCCGGTGTGGTCAACTCCGGTGACTCCGTGCTGAACTCCGTTAAAGAGAAGCGCGAGCGTTTCGGCCGTATCGTTCAGATGCATGCCAACAAGCGTGAAGAGATCAAAGAAGTTCGCGCAGGCGACATCGCTGCTGCCATCGGCCTGAAGGACGTCACCACCGGTGATACCCTGTGTGACGAAAGCGCACCGATCATCCTGGAGCGTATGGAATTCCCGGAGCCGGTAATCTCCATCGCCGTTGAGCCGAAATCCAAGGCTGACCAGGAGAAGATGGGCCTGGCTCTGGGCCGTCTGGCTCAGGAAGATCCGTCCTTCCGCGTATGGACCGACGAAGAATCTGGCCAAACCATCATCGCCGGTATGGGTGAGCTGCACCTGGACATCATCGTTGACCGTATGCGTCGCGAGTTCAAGGTAGAAGCCAACGTAGGTAAGCCGCAGGTTGCCTACCGTGAAACCATCCGCAACACCGTCAAGGACATCGAAGGCAAGCATGCCAAGCAGTCCGGTGGTCGTGGTCAGTACGGTCACGTCGTTATCGACATGTACCCGCTGGAAGAAGGCAAAGCCTACGAATTCGTCAACGACATCAAGGGTGGCGTGATTCCGGGCGAATTCATCCCGGGTGTTGACAAGGGTATCCGCGAGCAGCTGAAGTCCGGCCCGCTGGCAGGCTATCCGGTAATGGATCTGGGTGTGCGTCTGCACTTCGGTTCCTACCACGATGTCGACTCTTCCGAACTGGCGTTCAAGATCGCTGCTTCTCTGGCGTTCAAGGCTGGCTTCATGAAGGCCAACCCGGTACTGCTCGAACCGATCATGAAGGTCGAAGTCGAGACTCCGGAAGACTACATGGGCGACGTGATCGGTGACCTGAACCGTCGTCGCGGCCTGATCGAAGGCATGGAAGATGGCCCGTCCGGCAAGATCGTACGTGCGCTGGTGCCGCTGGCCGAAATGTTCGGTTACGCCACCTCCCTGCGTTCTGCTACCCAGGGTCGTGCTTCCTACGCCATGGAATTCGCCAAGTATCACGATGCCCCGACCAACGTCGCCCAGGCCGTGATCGAAGAGCGCAAATCCAAGTAATTTAAGATTCCCCGCCTACGACGGTAGGCGGGTTTAACCTAGAAGGACTACGTCGTGTCTAAAGAAAAATTTGAGCGTAATAAACCGCACGTAAACGTCGGCACCATCGGCCACGTTGACCACGGTAAAACCACCCTGACCGCCGCCATCACCAACGTGCTGGCCAAGCACTTCGGTGG
>NZ_JAPDBQ010000197.1:0-5993 GCF_027705325.1 Aeromonas sp. QDB18 | reverse complement strand
ATCATGCCTCCCTCATTTTTTAGCCCTGATACTACGTGGACTGGAACTCAAATTCTCTTAAGTGAACAGCATTGGCCTCAAGGGCGGCTTTTTGGTTCATATCGCAACGTCTACTAATCTGCCGGTCGTTCCAGGCCAAAGTGTGCGTAGGCTCTCTGAGTTGCGATCCGCCCTCTGGGTGTACGTTGCAGATAGCCTTGCTGGATCAGATAAGGTTCCAGCACGTCTTCTATGGTGTCCTTCTCCTCACCGATGGCGGCGGCCAGGTTGTCGAGCCCGACTGGCCCCCCCATAAACTTGTCGATGACGGCCAACAATAGCTTGCGATCCATGAAGTCGAAACCTTCGTTGTCCACGTCCAGCATGTCCATGGCTCGGGCCGCAATGGGTCCGTCAATTCGCCCGTCAGACTTCACCTGGGCAAAATCTCGTACCCGCCTTAACAAACGGTTAGCAATCCGCGGTGTCCCCCGGGAGCGACGGGCTACCTCGAGAGCGCCGTCTTCCGTCATGTCGAGCCCGAGGCAGCGGGCGCTGCGAGAGACGATGTCGGTCAGGTCCTTGACGTTGTAAAACTCGAGGCGCTGCACGATGCCAAACCGATCCCGCAGGGGGCTGGTGAGGGAGCCGGCCCGGGTGGTGGCACCGATCAGGGTGAAGGGAGGGAGATCGAGCTTGATGGAGCGGGCCGCTGGCCCCTCCCCTATCATGATGTCGAGCTGATAATCCTCCATGGCCGGATAGAGCACCTCCTCCACCACCGGGCTGAGACGGTGGATCTCGTCGATGAACAACACGTCGTTCGGTTCCAGGTTGGTGAGCAGTGCCGCCAGATCGCCGGCCTTCTCCAGCACGGGGCCGGAGGTGGTCTTGATGTTGACCCCCATCTCGTTGGCGACGATGTTGGCCAGCGTGGTCTTGCCAAGGCCGGGAGGCCCGAAGATCAGCAGATGATCGAGGGCCTCCCCGCGCTGGCGGGCGGCCTCGATGAAGATCTCCATCTGATCGCAGACATGATCCTGTCCGGTGTAATCGGCCAGCTTTCTGGGCCGGATGGCCCGATCGATGATCTCGTCCTCACGGGCGGCACCGGCCGAGATGAGGCGATCCGCTTCAATCATTGTCTACCTCACACCAGGCTGCGCAGGGATTCACGAATGATCTCCTCTACCGACATGCCGTCGGCGGCCACCTTGCTGACGATCTGGCAGGCCTGCTGCGGCTTGTAGCCGAGGGCCACCAGTGCACTGGCCGCCTCCTCGCTCGCATCCGGGGCACGCAGCGGGCTCTCTTTCGCGGGCAGGGTGATTTCGGCCGGGGAGAAGAGATCGTGGCTGACCCAGCCCTTGAGGCGGTCTTTCATCTCCACCACCAGGCGCTCGGCGGTCTTCTTGCCCACGCCGGGCAACTTGACCAGGGAGCTTATCTCCTCGCGCTCGACGCTCATCACAAACTGGGTGGCCGTCATGCCGGAGAGAATGGCCAGTGCCAGCTTGGGGCCGACCCCGTTGGTCTTGATCAGCTCGCGAAACAGCGCCCGCTCCTGCTTGTGGTTGAAGCCGTAGAGCAGCTGGGCATCTTCACGCACCACGAAGTGGGTGTGAATGACGGCCTCTTTCCCGAGTTCGGGCAGATCATAGAAGCAGCTCATGGGCATATGAACCTCATATCCCACCCCTCCGACTTCCAGCAACACCTCGGGGGGTTGCTTCTCGATGATGACGCCTCTCAAGCGACCGATCATGTTCTTTTCCTCGCCACGCAGACTCTCGCAAATTGGGTCATAGCATAAAGAATAACTGGATAAGTATCCAGCATAGGTCCATGCAGATCATGGGATGACCCGCTCTTCATACCCGTCCATTTCCCTCGTTGAGAACACTGTCTGTCACTTTATTTTCCATCGGGGATGGCACATCTTCGTCATTGATTGAACACTGAAATGGTCTTGTTCGGCACCAGGGAAGGCTTGAGTCATGAAAATCGTCACCACATCCAACCTCGGACTCACCATTCTACTCGGCTGCACCCTGGGCATGGGGGCGATCGGCTGGTATGGCAGCCAGCGGCTGGCTGATCTGCTCTCCTACGTCCTGGGTGCCGCCTGGCAGACGGCAGATGGTGCCATGGAGGGCTCCATCGAACTCGGCAACCAGTCGCTCTATATCCAGAAAATGCTCTCGGGGATCCCCCTCGACGCACCGGAACTGCAACGGGCAAAAGAAGCGGCCAGCGATGCCTTGCGCCGGGTGGAGCAAGGCGGGCTCATCGATGCGGCGGCCATTACCACACTGAAGCAGCATGAGCAGACCTATCAGCAAGAGCAGGCACAGCTGCTGACCCTCTATCGCACCTTCACAAGCACCGATGAGGCGCTGCGCGCCAGTTCTGAACGCATGTCACGCCTCTCGACCAGGCTGGAGGTGATCGGTGACGAGGCCGTCGAGAGCCTCACCCGCTCACCGGATCAGGCCATCAGCTGGAACGGCGGCCTCGCGACCCGCTGGCAGGCGGCCGATGGCGGCATGGAGGCCAACATCGGATTCCTGCGCCAGCTCTATGCGCTGGAGAAGATGCAGAGCGAAGGCCCCACTCCTGCCATCCAGGCCGAGCTGGCACAAGCCACCCGCTTCTATCAGGACGCGGTTGACGGCATGCTGGCAACCGGCCAGTTCGATGTGCCCGGCGACGGGGAGTTTGCAGGCCAAATGCTCTCCACCCAGTATCGTGCCCTGCAAGCCGACAATGCCCGCCTGATCCGTGAATGGACCACAGCCCTGAGCGCTTATCAGAACCAGCTGGCCCGTTACGAACACAGTGCCGACCAGCTCAGGCTGGCTCTGGTCGAGGTCGAGGCCCAGGGGGACGCCACCGTCGAGGATCAGGTTCACCAGCTCAACGCCATCATCGACTACACCAGGGGACTCATCCTGGGGGGCTTGCTGCTCAGCCTGCTGATCGTCACCTGCTGCGGCTTCTGGCTGGTACGCACCATTGTTCGTCCGCTACTCCAGGTCGACAAGCGCATGCAGGACATCGCCGCCGGGGAGGGAGATCTCAATGCCCGCATCAACCTCTCACGCGACGACGAGATTGGCTCCCTGGCCGGCAGCGTGGATCGCTTCATCGAGAAGCTGCAGAAGATGATCAGCGCCACCATGGACAACAACCAGCACATCAACCAGCACGTGCACACCTCGGTCAACCGGGTCCAGGCCATCAGCCAGAGCAGCCGCCAGACCGCAGCGCATGCCCAGGCGCTGCACCACGACAGCGAGCAGATGGTGCAGGTGGCCACCACCATCTCGGACAACTGCAACCTGGCGGCACACAACGCCAATGAGGTGCGCCAGCTCACCACGCAAAGCAGCCAGTATGTCTCCTCCGCCACCGCCGGCATGCAGCGGGTGGTCATGGAGGTGGGTGAATGTGCCACCGCCATCAACGCCCTCAAGGAGCAGGCAGGGCAGATTGGCCAGATCATCTCCACCATCAGCAATATCTCGGAGCAGACCAACCTGCTGGCACTCAATGCCGCCATCGAAGCCGCCCGGGCGGGCGAGATGGGGCGCGGTTTTGCCGTGGTGGCCGACGAGGTGCGCACCCTGGCCAATCGCACCGCCACCTCCAGTGCCGAGATAACGGACGTGATCAACAGCATCCAGCAGCAGACAGAGCAGGCCTATCTGATGATGCAACGCAACCTGAAAACCGTGGAATCGGGTATGGCGGACTCCGACAACACCAAGCAGATCCTGTTCAAGGTAGAAGAGGCCATCGATCAGCTCGCCGACATGGTGCAACAGGTGGCAGAGGCGACCAGCCAGCTCTCCCACACCCTGGGGCACACCACGGGCAAGGTTTCGGATATCAGCCTGCAGGCCCAGACGGGCGAACAGGAAGCCCAGGAGTGCCTGCAACTGGCCTCCTCCCTCCATCAGGCCAGCCAGCAGCAACAGCAGTTGCTGTCGCAATTTCGGGTCTAGTGCGGGCGGGGCAAGGCCCCCGCCCTCCCCCCAGCGCCGCTGAATTTAGCCCTTGGGCCGGGGGGCTTCGCCTGTTAAAATTCCGCACTTGAAATTTTCCAGGGCCAAGCGGCCCAAACTAGCGAAGGTCTACCGCGATGCGTACCAGCCAATATCTGCTTTCCACTCTCAAGGAAACCCCCTCCGACGCTGAAGTTGTCAGCCACCAGCTGATGCTGCGCGCCGGGATGATCCGCAAACTCGCTTCCGGCATGTACGCCTGGCTGCCGACCGGCCTGCGGGTCCTGAAGAAGATTGAAAACATCGTCCGCGAAGAGATGAACAATGCGGGTGCCGTCGAAGTGTCCATGCCGGTGGTACAGCCCGCCGAGCTGTGGCAGGAGTCCGGCCGCTGGGATGACTACGGCCCCGAGCTGTGCCGCCTGACCGACCGTCACAACCGCCCCTTCGTGCTGGGGCCGACCCACGAAGAGGTGATCACCGCGCTGGTCCGTTACGAAGTGAACAGCTACAAGCAACTGCCGCTGAATCTGTACCAGATCCAGACCAAGTTCCGCGATGAAGTGCGCCCCCGTTTCGGCGTGATGCGTGGCCGCGAATTCCTGATGAAGGATGCCTACTCCTTCCACATCGACAAGGCCTCCCTGGTCGATACCTATGAGAAGATGCACGCGGCCTACTGCACCGCCTTCACTCGCATGGGTCTGAACTTCCGCCCGGTGCAGGCCGATACCGGCTCCATCGGGGGCACCGGCTCCCACGAATTCCAGGTGCTGGCCGAGAGCGGTGAAGACTTGATCGCCTTCTCCGATACATCCGATTACGCCGCCAACATCGAGATGGCCGAAGCCCTGGCACCGGCTGGCGAGCGCGCTGCCGCAACCAAAGCCCTGACCAAGGTGGCCACCCCGGCCGTCCACACCATCGACGAAGTGGCCGCTTTCCTGAACGTGGCGCCGACCGCCATCGCCAAGACCCTGCTGGTACTGGCCGAGGAAGACGAGCACGGCAAACAGGCCGTCATCGCCCTGGTATTGCGTGGCGACCACGAGCTGAACGAAATCAAGGCTGAGAAGCTTTCTGGCGTGGCTAACCCGCTGACCTTCGCCAATGACGAGCAGATCAAAGCGGCCGCCGGTTGCGATGCAGGCTCCATCGGCCCGGTCGGCTTTGCCGGTCGCATCATCGTCGATCGCAGCGCCGCCCATCTGAGCGATTTTGTTTGCGGCGCCAACGAGACCGGTTTCCACCTGACCGGTGCCAACTGGGATCGCGACATCACCTCTTTTGAGGTTGCCGACCTGCGCAACGTGGTAGAAGGCGACCCGAGCCCGTGCGGCCAGGGCAAGCTGCTGCTCAAGCGCGGTATCGAAGTGGGCCACATCTTCCAGCTGGGTACCAAGTACTCCGAAGCGATGAAGGCGAGCGTGCTGAACGAAGGCGGCAAGTCCGTCACCATGGAGATGGGTTGCTACGGTATCGGGGTTTCCCGTCTGGTGGCTGCCGCCATCGAGCAGAACAACGACCAGTACGGCATCATCTGGCCGGACGCCATCGCCCCGTTCGAAGTGGCCATCGTGCCGATGAACATGCACAAGTCCGAGCGCGTGGCCGAGCAGGCACAGCAGTTCTACGCCGAGCTCAAAGCCGCCGGGGTGGACGTGCTGTTTGACGACCGCAAGGAGCGCCCGGGGGTGATGTTCGCCGACATGGAGCTGATCGGTGTGCCCCACGCCATCGTCATCGGTGACCGTGGTCTCGACAACGGCGTGGTGGAGTACAAGTGCCGCCGCTCCGGCGAGAAGCAGGAAGTGGCGATCAAAGAGATCGTTGCCCTGCTCAAGGCCAAGCTGGGTCGCTGATAACGCGACATACCGCCTTTCGCTTTTCATAGGAAAGCCCCGAGTGCCACGGCACTCGGGGCTTTTTATAGGTTCTTCGCGGGATCTTGGGGAAGTGGAAGTTGACAGACAGGGTGCTGGTAAACTGGCTGTCTCCAAACACACC
>NZ_JAPDBQ010000196.1:0-6046 GCF_027705325.1 Aeromonas sp. QDB18 | reverse complement strand
GTCAGTGCCTGCATAGAGAAAACAGACTACCCGCTCCCGGAAGAGTTGTTGTCAACATCCTCCCGGTGAACGGTTACTCCCCAGATGGCCCATCCCCCAGATGAAGAGCCCGGACAACCCTATCTGCATGATGCAGAGCAGGGCACTGGCCGATGCCACCTGATCCCCGCACACATCCAGCGCCTCCCCCATCGCCACCCCGAACCCGCAGGAAAAACCGATGCAGACCAGGGCACACCCTGCCAGCAGCCAGGACAGGCCGCCTTCGGGCCCGCTGCTGCACAACAGGGCGAGCAAAGCCAGCAGGTAGGCGAGATGGGAGAGCGCCAGCACCCTTGCCTTGCCGAGCCAGCGCAGCAGCAAGGGGGTCAGGAAGGAAGCGGACATGCTCACCCCGGCCATCGCCATCATCAGCCGGGTGTACTGCTCGGGAGGCAGGCCGAACGTGGTCATCAGGACGAAGGGCGAGACGCTCACATAGACCAGGATGGCGGCCACGCTGGCGCTGGTCAGCAAGGCGCGCTGCATGAAGGGGGCCGTGCCCAGCAGGGCCAGCGGCGATGCCCCCGCAGGCTGGCGGGCGGGGCGGGTCTCCTTGAGCAGTCGCAGGTTGACCAGGGCACTGATGGCGGCCACCAGCGCCATGCCCACGAAGATGCCGCGCCACTCGAAGTGCGACAGGATGAGATAACCGAGTACGGGAGCCAGCACCGGAATGACGCAGATCACGCCGTTGATGAGGGAGAGAGCCATCGCGAGGCGCGCCTGGCTCAGCACATCCCGCAGCACGGTGAAGGTCATGATGTAGAGCGCTCCAGCGCCCACCCCTTGCCAGAAACGCCCCAGATAAAACTGGGCGATGCCGGTCGCCTCCGCCGCCACCAGGGAGGCGACCACGAAGATGAGGGCGCCCCCCAGTACCACGGGGCGCCTGCCATGGCGATCCGCCAGCATGCCCCCCGGCAGCACGGTAGCCGCCATGCCCAGCAGATAGATGGAAAAAGCGGTGTGGATCTGCGCCTCGCTCCCCTGCAGGGTTTGCGCAATGCGGGGGACGGCCACCAGATAGAGATCGATCCCGAGGGGATAGAGGATGATCATCAGAAAAGTACACAGCAGAAACATACCCATGAAGGCTCCATAGCAGCAGGTTTCACCATCACAGGTGCGCTGTCAGCGAGATTGACAACTCAATCCTGCAAAAGCAGAGGAAGATGCCGGGCACTATAGAGCAGGCGGCCTGCCGGGGCCTAGTGACGAGATGGCACTCGGTGGATGCCAATCCGGACATCTCCCGCAGGAGAGGTCCGGATTGGCATGCTCATCGACCCGCCCCCTGCCAGGTCGCCCTTGAGGGGTCGGGTCCGAGGTAACGGGCACGCCGCGATGCGGCGTGCCCTCAAGGCTCAGCGAAGGCGCTCCATTACCTGGCCAGTTGCGTCAGGATGGCGTGGGCCGCCTTGATGCGCGCCTCGTTGGGGTAGTTGCGATTGGCCAGCATAACGACGCCGATCCCTTTGGCCGGCACGAAGGCCACATAGGCCCCGAAGCCGTTGGTCGAGCCGGTCTTGTTGAAGAGCACAGGGTGCCCTGTTGCAGCGGGCGCGGGCGCCGCCGGGTTGGCATTGTAAATCATCGCCGGGGAGTTGCCCGCCAGCAGCGTCTGCTCGCTGACGGGATAGGGGTAACGCTCCCAGCCCAGTCCCTGGGTCATCTCCCCCACCGCATACTGGCCCTGGTGAGTCAGATCGATGGCCTGCTGCATGGCCGCATTATCCACCCCGCTGATGTTGGCCTTCACAAAGCGCAGCAGATCCGCCGAGCTGGTCTTGATGCCGTAGGCCTCGTCCGCCAGCATGCCGGGAGTGACGCGGATGGGCTTGTCCTCCTTCGAGTAGCCGTAGGCGTAGTGCCCCATGGCCTGCTCGGGCACATTGAGGTAGGTATGGTACAGGCCAAGCCCCGGCAGGATCGTCTGCTCCATCAGGCGATCGAACGGCTGCTTCATGCTGCTCGCCGCCAGATAGCCAAAGAGCCCGATGCTGGGGTTGGCGTACTGGCGATGGGAACCCGGCGAGTAGGCTGGGGTCCACTGGCGGTAGTAGGCCTGCATCTTCTCGAGCGAATCCACCTCCTCGGGGAATTGCAGCGGCAAGCCGCCCGCGCTGTAGGTAGCCAGCTCCCCCATGGTGATGTTGTCAAAGGCGGATCCCTTGAGCCAGGGGGCGAACAGACTCGCCTTGTCATCGAGCTCGAAGCCCCCCTGCACCACGGCGTAGGCCCCCAGCGTCGCGGTCAGGGTCTTGCTCACGGAACCTATCTCGAACAGGGTCTGCTCGCTGACACCGACTGCGCGCTCCCGATCGGCCACACCGTAGTTGAAATAGTGGGCCTTGCCATCCTTGAGCACGGCCACCGCCATGCCCGGGATCCTGTGCTCCTTGAGCAGCGGCCGGATGCTGGCATCCACCACGGGGCGCAGGGGATCGGTCGCCGCCTTGTCACCGGCATGAGCCAGACCGGCCCACATCAGGGTGGCCAGAGCGCCCCACAGGATGGATTGTCGTTGTTGCATTGCATGTCTCCTGACTGTCGTTAGCAAGGTATCGCCATGGCGGCGAGTGATGAACCCAGCATAGTCCCGCGAGGTGTGCTGCCGATGAGGCTCTGTGAAGTCAGTGTGAAGCCGCCCCCTCTTTTTACCCATGAAAAAGGGGAGCCATGGCTCCCCTTCAATCACCTTGCAACGCAGGCTTATTTCTTGCCCGGGTTGTCCCAGATCCCCTCTTCCAGCTGGCTACGCAGCTCGGGGTATTTGTTGGCATCGAAGGTCGGCACGCGGCCCACCTTGAGCTGGTCGTTGTAGTCCTTGGCCAGCTTGATGGCGACGCCGGAGAGCAGCAGGATGGCCACCAGGTTGACGATGGCCATCAGCCCCATGGAGACATCCGCCAGAGCCCACACGGTCGGCAGTTCGCCCACGGAGCCGAACATCACCATGCCCAGCACGAACATCCGGAACAGCATCAGGCCGCCCTTGTGGTTGTGCTCGAGGAACACCAGGTTGGTCTCCGCATAGGAGTAGTTCGCCACGATGGAGGTGAAGGCGAAGAAGAAGATGGCCGCTGCGATGAAGATGTTGCCACCGCCGCCCACCTGGGAGGAGAGCGCGCGCTGGGTCAGCTCGACACCGGTCACGCCGGAACCCGGCTCGAACTGGCCGGACATCAGGATGATGGCGGCAGTACAGGTACAGATGACGATGGTATCGAGGAAGACCCCCAGCATCTGCACATAACCCTGGGAGGCCGGGTGCGGCGGATAGGGGGTGGCGGTGGCGGCAGCGTTGGGGGCAGAGCCCATGCCCGCCTCGTTGGAGAAGAGGCCGCGCTTGATGCCGTTGATCATCGCCTGGGAGATGGCATAGCCCATGGCGCCGGAACCCGCCTGCTCGATGCCGAAGGCAGACTTGATGATCAGGGCCAGCACGCCGGGCAGCTCGCTGATGTTCATGGCCACCACGAACAGCGCCATCAGGATGTAGGCGAGCGCCATGAAGGGCACCACCAGCTCGGCGAAACGGGCGATGCCGCGGATGCCGCCGAAGATGATGAGGCCGGACAGCACCACCAGGGCCAGACCGCTCACCCAGTCAGGGATGCCGAAGGCGACGTTCATGGCCAGGCTGATAGAGTTGGCCTGCACCGCGTTGAACACCAGACCGAAGGCCAGCAGCAGGCAGAGGGAGAAGACCACCCCCATCCAGCGCATGCCGAGGCCGCGTTCCATGTAGTAGGCGGGACCGCCCCGGTAGTTGCCATCCTCATCCTTGACCTTGTAGAGCTGGGCCAGGGTGCTCTCCACGAAGGCGGTGGCCATGCCGATGAAGGCGATCAGCCACATCCAGAAGACGGCGCCAGGGCCACCCAGATAGATGGCGACGGCCACACCGGCCAGATTGCCCGTCCCGACGCGTGCCGCCAGGCTGGTACACAGAGCCTGGAAGGAGGAGATGCCGGCGCTGTCGGATTTGCGACTGTTGCGCAGGACCGAGAACATGTGGCCGAAGTGGCGGATCTGGATAAAGCCCAGGCGGAAGGTAAAGAAGATACCGACCCCGATCAGCAGGTAAATGAGCACGGCTCCCCACATCAGGTCGTTAATCATTGCAATCAAGGTGTCCATAATTCTCTCGTTGTTATCACATCCATGGCCAGTCTGCGCTGACCGCTCTCTGTCAATTTCCGAACCAGCATTGCGCCGAAGGGGCGGAATCTAGCATAGGGAGGGAATTCAGAATAGTGACAGGGCTCACTGGGGAGACAAAAAACGAGTAATCTGATGCAAAAAAGCTTCATTTAGCACGCAATAAATCAACAAAAATTGATGCGCTACCCAGCGCCCTTACAAATTAGAGCCAATAGAGAACCATTTTACAACTCATCCCATGGGGGTAAAAACCGCTGAGTGAAACGACATCAGGGAGACAAGCGTTTGCCTCTCATGCCCCATCGGCAAGGGGTTGTAACGCAAAACGTTTTACACGTAATTAAATTTCAAGTAGCTGACAGAACTATTTATGTGACCTCCCGCACAAATTCATGAATCCACCAAAATAATTGCGCTTTTCCATGTCGGAGCCAGCCGCCACACCATGAATAAAACTCGTTTTTTATCAAACACTTTCACTCGACAGCCGGTACCGCTTTCACCACCTGGCTGATTCGCATACAAGCCCCCCTATTGCAGGATGCGCCACATCCGTATTAATTAGGCAGGCAATGACGATGGGGCCTGCCCATCGCCCCTTTCTGAGCCTGAGCCGCCGGGATTTTGTAATTTAATTTCAGAACTGCCGTCTCATGCCCGCCACCCTGGGATTGCTCCCTCATAAAGAGATGATATTTGCCATGGCCGATAAATTGACCCAGCTGAAAGCCCTGACCACAGTGGTTGCCGATACCGGCGACATCGAAGCCATCAAGCGCTACCAGCCCATCGATGCCACCACCAACCCCTCTCTGGTACTCAAGGCCTCCGAGATCCCCGAGTACGCAGCCCTGATCCAGGACGCCATTGCCTGGGCCAAATCCCAGAGCCAGGACAAGGCACAGCAAATCATCGACGCAGGCGACAAGCTGGCGGTCAACATCGGCCTCGAAGTGCTGAAAATCGTCCCGGGTCGCATCTCCACCGAAGTGGACGCCCGCCTCTCCTTCGACACCGACGCCAGCATCGCCAAGGCCCGCAAGCTGATCCGCCTCTACAACGAAGCCGGCATCAGCAATGATCGCATCCTGATCAAGCTGGCCTCCACCTGGGAAGGGATCCGTGCCGCCGAGGTGCTGGAGAAAGAGGGTATCCAGTGCAACCTGACCCTGCTGTTCTCCTTCGCCCAGGCTCGTGCCTGTGCCGAAGCCGGCGCCTTCCTCATCTCCCCCTTCGTGGGCCGCATCCTCGACTGGTACAAGGCCAAGAACGGCCGTGACTACACCGCCAGTGAAGATCCGGGCGTGGTCTCCGTCACCGCCATCTACAACTACTACAAGCAGCACGACTACCCGACCGTGGTCATGGGCGCGAGCTTCCGCAACACCGGCGAAATCCTGGAACTGGCCGGCTGCGACCGCCTGACCATTGGCCCCGCTTTGCTGGAAGAGCTGAGCAAGGCTGAAGGCACCGTGGTGCGCAAGCTGGACTACACCGGCGAGCGCACAGCCAAACCGGCCCCGATGACCGAAGCCGAATTCCGCTGGGAGCTGAACCAGGACGCCATGGCCGTCGAGAAACTGGGGGAAGGCATCCGCCTGTTCGCCATCGACCAGGGCAAGCTGGAAACCATGCTGGCAAGCCACCTGTAAGGCCGCTCGCCACACGGCTCTCACAGAGCGAAGTGGCGCCGCAAAAACCGGGCTCCCGCAAGGGCAGCCCGGTTTTTTTGTGCCTGTTTCCGGTTGTCACAACTTCGTCATAATACCAATCGGATTAAACATTAGGTCAGTTTTATCCAATCTCGGCTACAAAGTGACATCACCCGCTCCACATC
>NZ_JAPDBQ010000195.1:0-6096 GCF_027705325.1 Aeromonas sp. QDB18 | reverse complement strand
ACAGCCTTGCCCCCTCAACTCAAATCCAATTTATGAATAATCAGTCAAAAAAGTGCTTATCTGAACAGCATTGCGCCAGCTGGCGGGGCCTTTTCTTTGCCGCAAGGGGGCAAATCAGTAGTAGGAGTGGTCGCCGCGCTGGTGCTCGGTGGCATCCTTGACGCCGTTGAGCTCGCCCGGGAATTTCTCCAGCAGCTGCTTCTCGATCCCCTCTTTCAGGGTGTAGTCGACCATGGAGCAACCGTTGCAACCGCCGCCAAACTGCAGGATGGCCAGTTTGTCGTCGGTCAGCTCGACCAGGGTGACCTTGCCGCCGTGACCGGCCAGCATGGGGTTCACCTCGGACATCAACACGTACTCGATGCGGTCGATCAGCGGGGCGTCGTCGGCCACCTTGCGCATCTTGGCGTTGGGTGCCTTCAGGGTGAGCTGAGAGCCCATCTGATCGGTGACGAAGTCGATGGTGGCATCCACCAGGAAGGGGGCGCTCAGGGGATCGACCAGGCAGTCGAAGCCGCTGAACGGCAGGTGCTGATCTTCCGGATCGACCGCGTCGGGTGGGCAATAGGATACGCCGCACTCGGCATTCTGGGTTCCCGGATTGACCACAAACACCCGGATGTTGGTGCCATCAGGCTGCTTCTCCAGCAACTTGCGGAAGTGGGCCTGGGCGGTGTCGGAAATGCTGATCATCACTATCCTCATAAACCTGAGTGTACGACTAGGGTATTCATGATAACTCGCTTGGCGGGGCTTGGGTAGCGTGCCGATGGCGAGCCTGTGAGCCCGGGCGTATCGGAATCATGCCGCCAGCGGACTCCCGGGCCGGATCCCTGCCCGGTTATTTCAGGTGTCGGAGGGTACGGCAGATGGCCCACACCTCTACCGTAGTGACGCCGTGCTCATGAAGCAACCGGGTGAGCTGACCTGCGGTGGCGCCCGTGGTGACCACATCATCGAGCAGTGCCACATGCCGGTAGTGGTGAGGTGCCATTTCGAAGGCGCCTCGCAGATTGCGTCGCCGCTGGCCGGCACTGAGCCGGGTCTGTTGCGGGGTCGACCTTGTCCGGCGCAGTACGCGGGTGTCGCAAGGAATGCCGGTGAGTGCGCTCAGGGCATGGCCGATTTCTTCTGCCTGATTGAAGCCGCGCCACCACTGGCGCCACCAGTGCAGGGGAACCGGAATGATGACCTGCGGTGGGTTGGCGAGATCCAGATGGTCTGCCAGCAGGCTGGCAAGCAGCGGCGCGAGCAGGATCTGACCGGAATACTTCAGCCGGGGGATGAGTTGGGCATAAGGTGCCTGATAATCGCCGATCACCTGCAAACGCTCCCAGGGGGCGGGTCTGCGCTGGCAGCGTCCGCACAGCAGTTCGCTCTCGCGATGTTGCTCCGGCAGCGGTGCTGCACACATCAGGCATCGTCTGTCGTGTTGGCGCTGGGCGTGGCGGCACCAGGAGCACAACAAGGGCGTCTCGTCACAGGGCTGGCGACAGAGCAGGCACAGACCGAGCCAGTCGGACTGGGTGCCAAGGATCGGACTTGCTTTGGCGAGCAGCCGCTTTAACATGCAGGCTCCAAGCAGATAAACAGGGATCTTGAGTCTAGATGAGCGTATCGGTTGAGCGGTTTGGCCAGGGCCCGGACCTGGTGTTGTTGCATGGCTGGGGCATGAACGGGGCCGTCTGGCACGGTATTGCCCAAGAACTGGCTGCCCACTATCGGCTGCATCTGGTGGACCTGCCCGGCTTTGGCAACAGCCCCCTGCAAGCAGGGACAGACTACACCCTGCCCTGGCTGGCAGAGCAGGTGGCGGCCATATTGCCTGAAAAATGCCATCTGCTCGGCTGGTCCCTCGGTGGTCTGGTGGCGAGTCAGTTGGCGCTGACCATGCCTGAACGCCTTCACTCTCTCATTACCGTAGCCAGCTCTCCCTGCTTCATGGCCCGCGACGAGTGGCCCGGGATTGCCCCCAAGGTGCTGGCAGGGTTCAACCAGATGCTGGCCGGCGACTTCATGCAGACCATAGAGCGCTTCCTCGCGATCCAGGCCATGGGCAGCGAGCACGCCAGAAACGACATTCGCCAGTTGCGTCACTGGCTGGCGGAGCGACCCGCTCCCCGGCTTGCGGCCTTGGAGGCTGGTCTGGGCCTGCTGGCCGAGGTCGATCTGCGGGATGAACTGATCGGCCTGGATCTGCCCTGGCTGCGTCTTTACGGCAGGCTGGATACCCTGGTGCCGAAGGCCGCCATTCCCTTGCTGGATGCGCGTTACCCTGCCAGCCACAGTCTGGTGCTGGAGAAGGCATCCCATGCCCCCTTCATCTCCCATCCAGAGCAGTTCATCACCCTCCTGCGGCAGTTCATTGACTGAGATTTGAGCGGCAGGCTTCAATAACTCGTCAGGTTGATGGATAATTAGCCAACCCTACAGAGGAGTGTGCCAATGCGTATCGAATCAGCCATGACGGCGGGCGTGCAGGGGTTCCAACGGGCCGAGCAGTTAGCGGGCCAGGCGTCCAGCCAGATCGCCCGTCTCAATACGCCAGCGGGTGATCAGGTGCAGTTGCCGGATGAACTGGTGAATCTCAAGGTGGCCGAGCTGCATGCCGGGGCATCCGCCAAGGTGATCCAGACGGCCAGCGACATGCTGGGCACCCTGATCGATATCCGGGTGTGACATGAACATCAACGTCAGTCTGCCGACCATCATTCCGAATCAACTGCAGCCGCAGACGGAATCGGCGCAGACTGACAACCGCCGTGCAGAACTGGTGCCCTCCAGCCGCCAGAGCGAAGCGTCCAACGCCGAGTCCGGTGTCGGTTCCCAGAAAGAGAGATCCCGGGCCGCCCAGGCCAATCCCGCCACCCCATCCTCGTCCACGAAAGAGAACGGCCAGACCGGCCCCGTGATGGTGGCGCACCGTTTTGTCGAGGCAACGGGGGAGGAGGGGGAGCGTCGACAACGTCAGGAGGGTGAACAGCAGGAGCAGCAAAAGCAGCAGCAGCGTCAGGTGGCTGCGCTGGTCGAACGGGATCTCGAAGTTCGCAAGCATGAGCAGGCTCACCAGGCAGCCGGCGGCGAGCATGCGGGGAGCCCTACCTACCAGTTTTCCCGTGGGCCGGATGGCAAGCGTTATGCCACCGGGGGGGAGGTGGTCATCGACATGGGGACCATTCCCGGGGATCCCGCCGCGACCATCGCCAAGATGCAGCAGGTGCGTGCCGCCGCACTGGCTCCCGATGAACCATCATCACAAGACATGAGTGTGGCCCGTGCCGCCTCTGGCAAGGAGGCACAGGCCCGCAAGGATCTGATGACCCTCAGGCAGGAAACCACAGGCCCGCTCGGTGCTTATATGGACAATCGAAACCAGGTGATTGCCAGGCACTATCAGCAAGCGGTGAGGCCAGCCTCCCCGCATAGCCTGAGTCAGGACGTTTGATCCCGCTCCGTGCAGGCATGAAAAAGCCCCTTTCGGGGCTTTTTTGCATTCTGGGGGCTTATTTCTTCAGTTTCGACAGGGCAGCCGCGAAGGCGTTGCCCATGGCACCCTCGGTCGGAGCGCTCTGACGGGGCGCCTGTTTCGGTCGGGCGTTGCCGGTGTGACGCGGCTCGGCCGGTTTGCGTGCAGGCTGGCCGGCTTTTTCATCCAGACGCATGGTCAGACTGATGCGTTTGCGCGGTACGTCGACTTCCAGCACCTTGACCCGGACGATGTCACCGGCCTTGACCACCTCGCGGGGATCCTTGACGAAGCGATCGGTGAGGGAAGAAATGTGCACCAGCCCGTCCTGATGGACGCCGATGTCGACGAAGGCGCCGAAGTTGGTGACGTTGGTGACCACACCCTCCAGCACCATCTCGGGCACCAGATCGCTGATTTTCTCCACCCCTTCCTTGAAGGTGGCGGTCTTGAACTCGGGACGCGGGTCGCGGCCAGGCTTGTCCAGTTCGCCGATGATGTCGGTGACGGTAGGCACCCCGAACTGCTCGTCGGTGTAGTCGGTGGGCTTGAGGGTGCGCAGCAGGCTGCTGTTGCCGAGCAGGCTGTCCACGGTCTGCTCCAGCTTGGCGAGGATCCGCTCCACCACCGGGTAGGATTCCGGGTGCACCGCCGAGCCGTCCAGCGGGTTGCTGCCGCCCCGAATGCGCAGGAAGCCGGCGCACTGCTCGAATGCCTTGGGCCCGAGTCGGCTTACTTTCAGCAGCTGCTGACGATGCTGGAAGGCGCCGTTCTCGTCGCGGTAGGCGACGATGTTCTGGGCCAGGGTCTGGGAGAGGCCGGAAACCCGGTTGAGCAGGGCGACCGAGGCGGTATTCACATCCACCCCCACCGCGTTCACGCAATCCTCGACCACCGCGTCGAGGCGGCGGGCCAGCTGGCTCTGGCCGACGTCGTGCTGGTACTGGCCCACACCTATGCTCTTGGGATCGATCTTGACCAGCTCTGCCAGGGGATCCTGGAGACGGCGGGCGATGGAGACAGCGCCACGAATGGAGACGTCGAGATCCGGGAATTCCTGGGAGGCGAGCTCGGAGGCGGAGTAGACCGATGCCCCCGCTTCACTGACCACGATTTTCTGCGCCTTGGTGGCCGGGTAGCGCTCGAACAGATCGCTCACCAGGCGGTCGGTTTCCCGGGATGCGGTGCCGTTGCCGATGCTGATGAGCTCGACCTTGTGCTTCTGGCACAGCTCGTTCAGGGTCTTGAGGCTCTGATCCACATGACGCTTGGGTTCGAACGGATAGATGGTCGCGGTATCGACCAGCTTGCCGGTGGCATCCACCACCGCCACCTTGACCCCGGTGCGGATGCCGGGATCCAGCCCCATGGTGCAGCGCATGCCAGCCGGTGCCGCCATCAGCAGATCCTTGAGGTTCATGGCGAACACCTTGATCGCTTCCTCCTCTGCTGACTCGCGGATGCGGCCGATCAGCTCGGTTTCCATCTGCAAGGAGAGCTTGATCTTCCAGGTCCAGCTCACCACCCCCTGCAGCCACTTGTCGGCCGGGCGGTGTTGCAGGTTGAGTCTGAGGTGATGGGCAATGATCCCTTCGCAGGGGCTGGTACCCTCATCCTCGCCGGTAACCAGCGCCAGGTTGAGGATCCCCTCGTTGCGGCCGCGCAACATGGCCAGCACCCGGTGGGAGGGGGCCTTGTGCAGGGGCTCATCGTGTTCGAAGTAGTCCTTGAACTTGGCCCCTTCCTGCTCCTTGCCGGCCACCACGCGGGCACGCAGGGTGGAGTTCTGCCACAGGTAGTCCCGCAACTTCTCAAGGAGATCGGCCTGCTCGGCGAAGCGCTCCATCAGGATGTAACGGGCACCGTCGAGGGCGGCCTTGCCGTCGGTGATCCCCTGCTCGGCATTGAGGAAGCGAACCGCCTCTTGCTCGGGATCCTTCATGGGGTCACCCAGCAGCAAATCCGCCAGTGGCTCCAACCCCGCCTCGATGGCCATCTGCCCCTTGGTGCGCCGCTTGGGCTTGTAGGGGAGGTAGAGGTCTTCTAGCCGGGTCTTGCTGTCGGCGTCGTTCAGCTCGCGGGCCAGCTCGGGGGTCAGTCTGCCCTGCTCTTCGATGGAGCGCAGGATCACCTGGCGGCGATCCGCCAGTTCACGCAGGTAGCCGAGGCGGCTCTCCAGGGTACGCAGCTGGCTGTCGTCCAGACCGCCGGTCACCTCTTTGCGGTAACGGGCGATGAAGGGAACGGTCGCGCCTTCGTCCAGCAGGCGAACGGCTGCCTGCACCTGTTCCGGGCGGGCATTCAGCTCACCGGCGATCTGATGTTCTATTACGTGGCTTTGCATCGAGGGTCTCTTGGTCGGGTCCTGTCTAACTGGCCAGCGTGGGGCTATGTCGCCGAACAGGGGGTCTGTCCTGGCGATACTTTAGATACCTGCCAGGCCACTGCCGCGCGGGCCGGTTGGCGCCGCAAGGCGCCGAGTGTGAGCACTATATGGGGTCGGGCAGCGGGATGCCACCCCGGCAGAAATGACGTTTCTCATACCCGGTGGGCGGACAGGGCGGGAGCACACTTTGTTGATATTTTAACCAAAGAATAACTGAGCCCGATAGTCGTCATTCCAGCCGGCT
>NZ_JAPDBQ010000194.1:0-6100 GCF_027705325.1 Aeromonas sp. QDB18 | reverse complement strand
CAGCCTTGCTCCCCCAACTCAAGTCGCATTTATGAATAATTAGTCAAAAATGTGCTTATCTGAACAGCATTGCGGCAGTTGCCGGGCGTTTTTCTTTGCGCAAAAGGGTGATGTAACGCCCTTCATTACATGGCGGCGGCGCGCGCCTGATTCAGCCAGTCGTTCACCAGTGCCTCGTGGCCCTTGAGCCAGGCGTCGGCATGACGCTCCACGTCCGCCGGCTTGTTCTGCCCCTTGTTCATCAGGCCGTTCTGCACGTTGATGTCATTGAGCGGCAGCTTGACGATGGAGAAGAGCTTGGCGGCGGCCGGATTGGCCTCGGCAAACCGCTTGTTGGCAACGATGTGCATGGTGTTCACCGCAAAGCCGTAGTTCTTGCCGTTCGGCAAGCGGGTCTTGGCCGCATCCGGGGCGTCGGCGGGGACTTCCAGCCACACCACATCCTTGCCCGGCACCAGTTCGCTGCTGAGCCAGTAGGGGGTCCAGGTGTAATAGAGCACCGGCTTGCCGGCCTGGTAGCGAGCCAGGGTATCGGCGATCAGCGCCGCGTAGTTGCCCTGCTTATGGGCCACCGTGGGGGTCAGACCAAAGGCATCGAGGTGATGGTTGATCGCCCCCTCGCAGCCCCAGCCGGGGTTGCAACCGATGAGGTCGGCCTTGCCGTCGCCATCCCCGTCAAACAGCGCCGCCACCTCGGGATCCTTGAGCTGGCCCAGGTTGGTGATGCCGTATTGGGTAGCGGTCTTCTTGTCGATGAGGTACCCCTGGGCGGCACCGGCCACATAGGTGCCCTCACGGAAGAACACCTTGTCGCCCCCCGCCTGCTCGTACTTGTTGTCCTGCAGCGGCACCCAGTTGAATGCGAGGAAGGTGCCGTCTCCCTGGGCCACCGAGGCATAAGCCACGTTGTAGTCCACCTCCTGGGCGGGCTGAACATCGTAACCCAGACGCGCCATCAGCTTGCTCACCAGCAGGCTCTGGAAGGCCTCTTCCGGCAAGGAGCTCTGCAAGGGCTGAACGCGAACCCCCTCCCCCGGCAACTCGGCGCTGGCCATGGCGAGCGGGCTCAGCAGTTGGGCACTCAGCAGCACTGTGCCCAGGGTCAATCCTTTGGTGGTCTGTCTCATGCATTTACTCCTTTGTAATCGATTTTCTTGTCACGACCGGTCAGACGCAGCAGCAGGGCGGCGGGGCCGTGCTGATACCAGCGGCCGGTACGGGTGCGATCCGGTTGCCCCATCGCCTGGGTGAGGCGGTCGAGCACGATGGCCAGCAGCACGATGCCGAGGCCGCCGATGGAGGCGAGCCCCATGTCGAGCCGGCCGATGCCGCGCAGCACCATCTGGCCGAGGCCCCCCACCGCGATCATGGAGGCGATCACCACCATGGAGAGCGCCAGCATCAGGGTCTGGTTGACCCCGGCCATGATGGTGGGCATGGCGAGCGGCAGCTGTACCTTGAACAGCAACTGGGAGGGGCTGGCACCGAACGAGTGGGCCGCCTCCACCAGATCCGTGGGCACCTGGCGAATGCCCAGCATGGTGAGCCGGATCATGGGCGGCAGGGCGAAGATGACGGTCACCACCACCCCGGGCACGTTGCCGATGCCAAACAGCATCACGATGGGGATGAGGTAGACGAATGCCGGGGTGGTCTGCATGGCATCCAGCAGCGGCCGGGTCCAGGTGGAGAGCCGCTCGCTGCGGGCCAGCAGGATGCCGGTGGGCAACCCCAGCAGCACGCAGAAGAACAGCGAGGTCAGCACCAGGGACAGGGTCACCATGGCATCGGACCAGGCCCCGATGAGCCCGATCCCCACAAGAGATACGAGCGTACCGAGCGCCATGCGGCCGTTCACCAGTTGCCAGGCAAGCAGGGCCAGGAGCCCCATCATCAGGGTGGAGGGCACCGTCTGCAGCAGATGGGTCATGGCGTTCAGGGTCAGCTCCACCGGTGCGCGGATCAGCTGGAACAGCGGCCGCAGGTTCTCCACCAGCCAGCCGATGCCCCCTTCCACCCAGGTATCCAGCGGCACCAGCGCCTGCTGGAAGGGATCCAGCCAGTCGATGGCGGTTGTGGTGTCGGCGGCTTCGATCTGGTTCTGCCAGTCGGTAGCCTGGGTGTCGGTACTGCCCCAGGGATCGGACACCTCGGCGGACGCAGGCGTGCTCCAGGGGTCTGCCGCCACCTCATCGGCCCGCAGGGAAGGGCTCGCCAGCAGCACCAGGGCCAGCAGCCCGCTCAGCAAGAAATGGGGATTCATCAGCTTCATGCCGGGGTACTCCTGTCCAGGGTGTTGAGCAGATTGGCCTTGGAGATGAGGCCGAGGTAAGTGCCATCCTCCTCGACCACGGGCACCTGACAGGGAGCGGCCGCCACCTGGCTGATCAGTTCATTGAGGGCGGTGTCCGCCAGAATGGGCTGGATGTCCGCCAGCAACGCCTGCTCCAGGCTGCCTTTGGCCCTTACCGCCTGACCGAGCGACTCCACCGAGACGACCCCGAGGAAGCGACGGCTGCGATCCACCACGTACCCGAACTCCCGCTCAAGCTCCTTGAGCTGGCGCAGGGCGTTGCCCGGCCCGTCGGTGGTGTGTTTCTTGATGAGAGGCACCTGCTTGCGGCTGGCCACGTCGCGGGCGCTGAACACATGGGCCAGATCCACCCCGCGAAAGAAGGCGCGCACATAGTCGTTGGCGGGCTGGTTCAGGATCTCGTCCGGGGTGCCCACTTGCACCAGCTGGCCATCCTGCATGATGGCGATGCGATCGCCGATGCGCATTGCCTCGTCCAGATCGTGGGAGATAAAGACGATGGTGCGCTGCTGGCTGGCCTGCAGCTTGAGCAGCTCATCCTGCATCTCGGTGCGGATCAGGGGATCCAGCGCGGAGAAAGCTTCGTCCATCAGCAGAATGTCGGGGTCATTGGCAAGGGCCCGGGCCAGACCGACCCGCTGCTTCATGCCGCCGGAGAGGGCATCCGGATAAGCCTCTATCCACTGCCCCAGCCCCACCTGATGGAGCGCCTGACGGGCGCTCTGCTGGCGCTCCGCCAGCGGTACACCGGCCAGCTCCAGCCCGAAGGCGGTATTTTCCAGCACACTCAGGTGCGGCATCAGGGCGAAGGACTGGAATACCATGCTGATCTTCTTGCGGCGCACCCGGCGCAGTTCGCGCTCCGAGATGGCGGCGATGTCCTCGCCATCGATCAGCACCTGGCCGCGGGTCGGCTCGATCAGCCGGTTGAAGAGACGCACCAGGGTGGACTTGCCCGAACCGGAGAGGCCCATCACCACGAAGATCTCCCCTTCGTTGATGGACAGATTGACATCCTGGACCCCCAGGGTCTGTCCGGTCTTTTTCAGGATACTGGCGCGATCATGCCCTTTCGCCAGCAATTTGAACGCTTTATCCGGCTGATCGCCGAAGATTTTGTAGAGGGATTTGACCTCGAGTTTGACTGTCATATTGTCCTTTTTTCTTGGCCGACGCCTTGCCTGGCAAACCGTCGAACGTGAGCCAATTACTTTTAACACTAAGCAATTTCACACCCAAACAAAAGAACCAATTGAAGCCAACCTGGAAAGGTTAAATTTAACTCATTGATTTTTATTGGTTATTTTCATTCATAAAAATCCATTAAATCACGATAAAAACGCCTATAACAGACAGGGCCACCACAGTATCGATGCACTTGCAGCACATTTCATTAATGATTAAAAGGCGTTAGCAGCAGGCGAAAAGAGAGGGTGGGGAGGATGGCCCCCATCGGAGCGATTAATGGCCATTTAATTACATTGCTAATCATTTTGATGCCGCGCACTCGGTATTGCTTCAGGCAACTTCAACCATGCCGGTTCAGCCCCCTTCTCTTTGCGGCAACAGGGCACAAAAAAGCCCCCTGCTGTCGCAAGGGGCTCTTCATGGCATCAGAGGGCTCAGCGCCGCTGCCAGGTCTCGAAACAGTAGGGATGGGGGTTCTTCTCGTCAGGCTGATGGGACTCGCGCTCGATGCAGGACCAGTCGCCCTCGTCAAAGGCCGGGAAGCGGGTATCCCCCTCCACCGCCAGATCGATACGGGTCAGATAGAGCCTGTCGGCCCGTGGTAGCAGCTGGCCGTAGAGATGACCGCCCCCGATCACCATCAGCTCGGCCACGTCGCTGCCCGCCAGCAGCGCCAGTGCGGCCTCCACCGAGTCGATAACCTCCACGCCGTCGGCCCGGTAGTCGGGGTTGCGGCTGATCACCAGATTGCGGCGCCCGGGCAGCGGTCGCCCGATGGACTCGAAGGTCTTGCGCCCCATCAGCACCGGCTTGCCCAGGGTGACCCGCTTGAAGTGGGCCAGATCCGCCGGCAGGTGCCAGGGCATCTGGTTGTCCAGCCCTATCACCCGATCATGGGCCATGGCGGCAATCATGGAAATCATCATGGGGTCAACCTCTCGCACCGTCGTCAGATAATGGGGCGGTTACGGTACACGACCAGAGAGGGGATCGCCAAACCGAAACTCAGGGCCCCCACGATAAACAGCGCCTTGAGGCCGTTCTCCACCGCGCTCTGAAGCAGCTCCATGGTCACCCCGGAGATATTGAGCTCCACAATGGCGATCATGGTCTTGAACGCATAGCTGCCCGGGATCATGGGGATGATGGAGGCGACGCTGAACACCGGGCGCGGTGCCAGCAGGCGGCGCGACCAGTAGACACAGACAAAGCCGACCGTGGTCGCCGCTGCCAGGGTGGCCCACTCGATGGGCATGCCGTAGTGGATGAGCAGGGTACGCAGACTGTGGGCCAACGCGCCCCCCATGGCGCAGTATTTGAGCATCCGTGGCGGCACGTTGAACAGCATGGCAAAGCCCACCGCCGGAATGGCCGACCAGAAGGCATCCTTGGCCAGCAGCCAGAGCAGTTCCATCATACCTTCCACCCCCAGATACCGGTCCCCGACATGGCGCGCATGATCCCGATATGGTTCCGCGCGCTGATGGATAGCCGGTTTGCCCCGATCAACAGGGTCGATACAACGTCAAAGATCTTCATACCTTCCACCCCCAGATACCGGTCACCGACATGGCGAGCATGATCCCGATATGGTTCCACGCGCTGATGGATAGCCGGTTTGCCCCGATCAACAGGGTCGATACAACGTCAAAGATCTTCATACCTTCCACCCCCAGATCCCGGTGACCGACATGGCGAGAATGATCCCTATGGCTGCGCTGATGGTCAGCAGTGTCGCCGTGCCCCAGCGGGCCAGCCCCATGTTGAAGTAACCCTTCACCATGTCGGAGACCGCATTGATGAGCGGGAATCCCGGCACCAGCAGCAACACGCTGGCGGCCATGGCGAGATAGGGTTGTTCGCCCCAGCCGAAGAAGGTGGCGCTGGTGGCGAGCAGGGTGGCGATAAACCCGGTGGCGGCAAAGTTGATGAGGGGACTGTGGTGATGGCGGGCAATGAGCTGGCGCACCCGCATGGCGACCGAGGCCGAGCAGCAGGTCACCAGGAAGATGGGCCAGTCACCGCCAAACAGCAGGCTGAAGGCACCGCAGGAGAGCCCCACCATGGGCACCACCAGCCAGGGGTGATAGTGGAACGGCGTGATGGCCTCGAGGCGCTGACGTACCTCGCGCGCGCCGGTAAGCGACTTTTCCGTCATGATGCAGATGCGCTGGATTTCGCACACCACCTGCATGTTGATGCCGTGCTCCCGCACCCGGCGGGTGGTGGTGACGCAACTGCCCTGGTAGAGGCTGGTGAGGACGATGGCGCTGGAAGAGATGGCCATCTCGACGCTCTCCAGCCCGAGCGCCATGCCCAGGCGGACCGTGGTCTGCTCGATGATGCGGCTCTCCGCCCCAAACTGGGCCAGCATCTGGCCCGCCTTGACGATGATCCGGGTGATCTCCGTCTGCTGCTCTCGCGACAGCACCCTTCCTGGTGTGATGCTTCTCATGATCCCTTTGAGTCATAGCAAGATGAAATGTGTCTGGATATTACCCCAAAATAAATACACCTTCATCCCTCAGAGATCCCCTCATTTTTAGAGACTCAAATAATTCCAAGTGTGCGGGTATATAAGCGGTGTTGCTTCAGGTA
>NZ_JAPDBQ010000193.1:0-6164 GCF_027705325.1 Aeromonas sp. QDB18 | reverse complement strand
AATATCTGGAAACGGTACTCAATGCGGGTCTCAAAAAACTGGGTGAAATTTAACAAAATGTTCACGCTCTCACCCTGATGCATGCGTACTCCTGAGAGTCCGCAATCATTACAGACGCGGTACCAATACCGCCGAGGTTCGGAAATCTGAGAGACACCACCCTGGCCTCTAAAGAGCAGACCGGTTGTGCCATGGCGCTGGAATTGGAGTTGAATCAACTCCAGCGCGAAATGATTAAGTGGTATGAGCCTTTCTCGACCAGACTTACTGGTGGGCAAATACGCAAGCTTTCGATTGAGATTACAATCTTGAAGCTGTAGCGCTCGGGCCTCACCCAGCCGGCACCCTGTTGCAAACAGGAACAGCAGAAGCCTAGCTTTTTCATCGTCGATGTCTTTCATCAAACGATGGACCACCTTATTCACCACCTCATCAGGCAACCCCTTGGGTGGCAAAACAGCTTCATGCTTTGCCGGAATACCTGCTGCTGGCGAGGACTTGAGAATGCCACGTTCTACAGCGAAGGACATGATGGCCTTTACCTGTGCCAAGTAGCGGTTCCGCGTGGCGACAGAGCACGTTTTATTTGATTCTGTAAGAAAATCCTCGATGTCGAAACGGGTTACTCTGTTTAATGGCTTGAGCCCTAGAGCTGCCACGATCGGCTTTACCCGAGACTCGATGGTTTTATATGACCGATGAGTTGCTCGTACTGAAGGCAAGTATTTATCATGTATAAACTGTTCTACTGACAAGCTCGAAAGATAGGTTTGATTGAATCCCACAGGATCCAGTACAAACTCCGCTTTTAGCTTTCTTGCTTGTTCACGTATCTCTTTAACGCTGAATTCGTCCGTGCTCGCAATTTTTAACCGATAACGGACTTTATTTTTGGTGAAACTAAGACAACCAACCTTGCGACCAGTGGCATAAGTAATCCACGTAAGGGAACGCTCGTATTTATCTTTACTTTCACGCTGCTTTGAACTGCACTCCTCCAACTTGGCACTATCTACAGTTGGAGCTACAGCCTGTTCGGGCATCGCACCTCCTATCATCTAGAGCCACCACCTTGGTGATTCATGAAAAGAATGTTAACGAAGAAAAACCGAAATGGAAGACCAGCTCCAGAGCGTAACCATCCGATAATGCCTTATAAAAACAGACTTCCCTGCACATGGTATGTTTTGTGCTTTACAAAATCCCCCTATAGCCGGAGAGTCGAAATCAGTTTTTGCCCCCCTCTAAAGAATCAGAAAATCACAACTCAATAGAGTCCAATTTTTTGACAGAAAAATATTTTTATTTTTTTCCGTCCCCCCCGATGCCCTGCTCACTTTATGAGCTAAAAGACTACATTGAGCACAAGTATTTACTTCCCCTACAGCTCTTGCTGTAGGGGGTTATCACTCTTCTTCAAACGCAGATACGGAAGTTGAGCGACCGGAGGTCCTTCGGTATCGACGCACCAAACTCTGTCTGGTCAATTTCTGGTAACTTTTCAGCGCACAAAAAACATGCACGTTAGTTCATCCGTTTTTTGACAAAAAATGGGCTCACTTGTTGGAAGCTCGGGATGGGTGAGAGAGCGAAAAGGTAATTCTATAAAGGGAAAAAACCTCGATAGCAGAACCTGCCGACAACCGGATCCCGGTGTGGAGTCAGGGGCTCCTTGCACACTATCTCGCCACTTGGTTCACCCTATGCAAAAACATGCCAGAAACTGGGGCTACAAGGTTGACACCCCAGTCGAGAAAGGGTTTAATGCGCGCCGTTGCCCAGATAGCTCAGTCGGTAGAGCAGGGGATTGAAAATCCCCATGACAGTTTCCATACCACAGCTCTGGACCGCACACTCTACAAGGCTTCGCTTTCAATGCGAGGCCTTTTTGTTATGCGTCTCTGGTCAATCTCTGGCAATCCGAGAAATTGCTGAAGGTTAGCAACTCATAACCGTGTCTATTTTTTGTTGACCACTACAGATCGTGGAGACGTTGAAATCGGCAAATATGATGAAAAATCGTCGCCTAGCCCGTCATATCGGGGACACGGCACGGTTTGGTTTTGTGGTGAAGATCGCCTATAAAGCAGAGTCGCCTGGTGTGCATTTGGTCAAGTAGGATCAATGGTTCGCCAGCTCGAAAATATGCCATTGTTGTGGCCACAAAATTCCAGAAATGCCGCTGAATATGCGGAACTGGCAGTGCCCATCGTGCGGGGTCGGACATGACCGCGACATCAACGCGGCCATGAACATTCGCAACCTAATTTTGCCCGGATGTTGCGCCACGGCTGGCTGGTCGTAATTCCATCGTACCAGTGGTTGCAGCCTAAGAAGTGGGAAGCCTCGCCGCTTGCGGCGGCGGGGAGCAGCATCACATAATCATGTACTGAAGCCTTATGTGAAATTACACCGTGGTTTTGTTTACACGAGTAGGGGATTACCGGGTGATATGTGAGATCCGGGATGATTAACTGGTGATTGTGGCGGTGATGAACGGGCATAAAAGCGAGGTATATGGGTGAAAATTCGGTTTCAACTACTACAAGATAATTTAGGCGCTATGGGTGAAGATGAGCGAACAGTGTGACCTCCCACCGTGTTCATGACAGGCGATCCATGAACAGGCAACTTCACACAACACACAATGTCAGCGCCTGGTGGAAGCCTTCATTATGTGTTGTAGCGTAGATCTTGTACCCCACGCTACGTTCGCTCGATAATACGTTAATCCGTCAATGAATGCTTTGCAATAGCAGATAAATAAATGTGTGATCTTGTCGAAAAAGAAGAGCTATTCCGAAGGATTTGTAAAAAAGGGCTGCGCCCTTAATGCAAGTCAGTTAAGGAGGGTTGAGCGAGTCCCTGATGTGAGATCATAAGCCCCACTTGGCATCAGGGATGAGGTTCAGCATGATGAGTCCTTATTCATCGAATTAGGGTTACAGGGCGTGAAAAATTGCCCCTATATGTATGTTCGAATCTAAAATCCCTGCATCTGCCTAGCCTTTTCAAAATCACCGTTCACCCGCTATCAATTACTGGTCATCCTAATTTCCTGCTCTCACCTTCCCGTAAAAGCCCAATATTTGTTCGCACTTTCCTTAACCGCCGGTGTCGGGTGCTTTTGGGTCATACCAGCAAGCATGCAATACGGGTAGGATCAAGCAACAGGCCAAAAGGAGGAAAAAGAGACGATCGTCTCTTTTTCTCCTGTCAAGCCACCCCGGTGAACGGTTACGTTGGCATGACATCCACTTGTGATTGGAATCACAAATGTCAGGTGTGGGGTTTGAGTAGGACAGATCTAAAGTATAACGTTCTAGTATAACGTTATACTTGGTCGGCAACATTTGTCGGTTTTTCTCCAACTAGCGACGATGTGTGACAACACATCAGGAGTCAAGAATGGAAGTAATGAACAGAATCAGGATGGCGTTCGCCAAACTATCGATGATTGGACGAGCCCTGATGTTACCAATCTCGTTGTTGCCAGCCGCGGGGCTGCTGTTGGCATTTGGCGCTAAATTCGACATGCCGCTGATGATGCGTGCTGGTGGAGTGATTTTTGATAACTTACCGTTGCTGTTCGCTATCGGGTCGGCGGTAGGCCTGGCTGCAGAGTCGGGTATTGCTGCGCTCTCGGCTGCGGTCTCTATGCTGATTATTAATACCACTATCAGCACGTTGTTGGGGATCACCCCAGAGATGGCGGCATCCGGGGGGCGCTATGCTATGGTTATAGGTATTCCCACCTTGCAGATGGGCGTCTTTGGTGGACTCATATCTGGTATCTTGGCGGCTTGGTGCTATAACAGATTTCACACCATGCAGTTACCTGAATTCCTAGGTTTTTTTGCTGGCAAACGGTTCGTGGCGATCGTGACAGCCTTATTGTCATTTTTACTTGGTTTGGTGTTGCCCTGGGGATGGGGATACGTTCAGATAGGTATTGATACCCTATCTCTGGTGGTAAACGGTGATAATCAGGCCTTATCCACCTTTATTTTCGGTACGGTAGAACGTGCCTTGATCCCTCTTGGTTTGCATCACGTTTGGTACCCCTCGTTCTGGTACACATTTGGTGAATACACATCGAAAGCAGGTCAGTTGATCCACGGTGATCAGACTATCTGGTTCAAGATGTTGGAAGATGGAGTGACCAGTTTCAGCACTGATACCTATCACAATGCGGGTAAATTTATGCAGGGTGAGTTCCCGTTAATGTTGTTTGGTCTACCCGCTGCTTGCCTAGCGATGTATCACGAGGCTTACACCAAAAACCGCAAAGTTGCGGCAGGTATCCTTTTTTCGGCTGCTCTGACATGCTTTCTGACCGGGATCACCGAACCGGTTGAGTTTACCTTTATCTTCGTTGCTCCTATCCTCTATGTATTCAACGCCTTAATGGCAGGGGTCGCGTACATGAGTATGTATCTATTGCATGCCCATATCGCTAAATCGTTCTCGGCTGGCCTAATCGATTACATTTCATTTGGTCTGTTGCCTAGCCTCAACGGATTTGAGACCAATTTCCTGATGGTTTTTGTGATCGGTATTCCGATGGCCTGTTTGTACTATCTCACCTTCCGATATGTGATCCGTCGTTTCGACATCAAAACACCTGGACGGGTGGCAATGCTCAACACCATTGAGGGAAAATCAGATCAGGACTTGGCTAGTGAAATCACATTGTTGATCGGTGGCGTTACGAACATACGTCAGGTAGGCTCCTGCATCACCCGTCTGCGTCTTGAAGTGGTGCGAGCGGATCTGGTTGACAAAGAGGGGCTAAAATCTCTTGGAGCACGTGGAGTTGTATTTGTAGGTGATGAGGGGATCCAGTTGGTCTTTGGTGCTCGAGCCCAGTTTATTGCCAAGGAAATTGCAGCGTTAGATGCTTGATCCGGCCCTGGGCTCTTGTGTGTTGAGGGCCCAGTGTCATTTTGTTAAGGTAGCCAGCCTTTAAGTTTATACGGGATGTCAATGTGGCAAAAGTGAGTATTGTGGATGTCGCTAGGGTTGCAGGTGTCTCTGTGTCGACTGTCTCGCTGGTGCTGCGCAAGAAAGGGCACATTTCTCAACCGACAATAGTGCGAGTTTTACGGGCTATTGACGAGCTTGGCTATATCTATAACCAGTCAGCGGCCAATCTACGTAGCCAGAAGAGCAACCTGATCGGATTGTTTTTTGAGCAGATAGAAAGCGATTTCTCCATCAAGATCCTCAAAACCCTGATTAAGGCGCTTGATAAAGAGAGCTTTACCGTCATGGTCAAGACTGGTCAGTTGCAACCATCTCAACTAACCAGTCTTCTCAACGAGTTCAAAACTCAACATGTAGCTGGGATCATTTTGGTCGCATCGGGGGCACTTGATGAGCAAGTAGCACAGTTGATGGCTGCAACCGAGCTGCCATATCAGATAATTGCCAGCCAAGGGGGGGAAGGGATGAGCGATATTGTGGTCTGCGATCCATATCGAGATGGTTTGACACTGACCCGCTTCCTGCTCGATATGGGCCATGTAACCACATTGTTTTTGGGGGGCGGTTCGGGGGACCCCGTTTTTAGCAAACGAGCTGAAGGGTACCGAGCAGCTTATCGCGAGCGTGGGATGCCTGAGCGAAAGGCGCTCATCATCACCTTTGATACGGATCTTGTTGGTCAACGCCAACGTCTGGAGTTCGCCTTACGTTCGGACAACTCGATTTCAGCTTTGGTCTGCCACACATTTGCGGCTGCTATGCTGGCAACACAGTGTATCCTGAGGCTTGGATATAGCATCGGTAAGGATTTTATTTTGGCTCAGCAGAAGTATGTAGTTTGCTTCCAGGAGATGGATCGCTTCTCTAGCGAAGTAATAGAGCTGCCGCATCTATTACTGCCACTGGAAGCAATGGCCCATCAGGCGGTACATCAGCTTCTCGAGCGCATCAAAGGTGACTCTCCCCAGCCATTGCAGGCTTTTGTCGGTGATCTGATCTGTTGAATGCATTTTGTGCAGAAACTTCAATTGCACTGAGGTCAATTATAGTGGTGATGCCTCCGATCGGTTGAGCTGGTATGATGGGGGCCTTTGAGACTCATCATATACAGGACCTTAAGAAAACACTTCATTTGAAATTCCTTCTAAGGTCCTGTTCTGTATCGATTTTCGCTGCTT
>NZ_JAPDBQ010000192.1:0-6178 GCF_027705325.1 Aeromonas sp. QDB18 | reverse complement strand
GAGCACATAAGATCATAGTCAGATCGTGAGGTCAAACCTGTTTACATGGTTAAAAAACATTCACGATCCCGCCCTGGTGAGCAGGGCCTCGTGTTCGCCGGGCAGGGTCTGGGTCAGTTGCAGGTAGTCATCCACCAGCTTGACGAGGGCAGTCATGTCCGCCTGCAACTGGGGATGAACCGCCACCTGCTGCTTGAGGCTGGCGACCATCTTGTCGACCTGGCCCTTGGCCTGTTGCAACTCGGCCACTTCCGCAGGCAGTTGCTTGAGATCCTGCTCGGTCAGCACGTCGGTGAGCCATTTGTTGGCGCTGAGCAGGCTTATCTGGGTCTGGCTGCTGGCGAGTACCAGCGGCATGGACTCCTGGGTCACCTGATCCAGGGCGCCGCTGAGTTCGCTCTGGCCGCGAAAGGTCAGTACCGCACTGGCGACCATGACGGCGACCAGGATGGCAAAGCCCAGATAGACTCTCTGTAGGATCGAGAGGTCTGACATTGTTTGTTTCATTATTGTCCCGCTGTCTGTGCAAAAGTCCCTTGCCTGAGTACCCCGTCCCTTTGATACCCTGCATGCCCCGAAGGGGATGCCGTTGTGGTTCGCGGGACGTCTCCTCGCTATCGGTATTCTTCACAATAACTGAAGCAATTGGGAGAACGGCTGTGCCAAATGTCGGCTTGTGTCACACTTGGCGCGTTGCGGCGGCCTGTTTGGGAGCCGCTTGAGCTTTGTATTGAATTTTCTTTTTCCTATAAAGGAGTTACCCATGGCGCAAGAAACCATTTTCAGCAAAATCATCCGCAAGGAGATCCCCGCCGACATCCTTTATCAAGACGATCTGGTGACCGCGTTTCGCGACATCCAGCCCAAGGCCAAGACCCATATTCTGATCATTCCCAACGTGCTCATCCCCACCGTCAACGACGTGGAGCCGGATCACGAGCTGGCGCTGGGCCGGATGTTCACCGTGGCCCGCAAGCTCGCCAGCGACGCGGGCATCGCCGAGGACGGCTACCGCCTCATCATGAACTGCAACCGCCACGGCGGACAGGAGGTCTATCACATCCACCTGCACCTGGTCGGTGGCGAGCCCCTGGGACCCCTGCTGAGCCTGTGATGCGCCTCGTCCCGTCGACCGGCCTGCTGTTGGCCGGTCTGCTGCTGGGGGGCTGTGCTTCCCAGTGGAAAGACATGTTCGTCTCCTACTCGGATCAGATGGTGCCCCTGCGCAACCAGCTGCTACTGGGCCATGCCGCCGAGGCCCTACCCGAGGTGCGCGAATCGACCCCGGGGGACGACACCTTCGTGCTCGACCAGCTGGAGAAGGGGCGCATCGCCTGGCTGGCGGGTCAGGACGGCCCCAGCAAGCAGGCCTTTGCCGCCGCCGACAGCCGGCTTGCGTGGGAAGACAGTCAGGCCGAGTACCGCCTGAGCCAGGGACTGGCCCAGGCGGGCAGCCTGCTCACCAACGATCAGACCCTGGCTTACCAGGCGCCCGATTACGAGCGCACCATGCTGCACCACTATCTGGCGCTCAACTACTTGCAGCGCGGGGATGCCGACGGCGCCCTGGTAGAGGTGCGCCGTGCCAACCAGGTGCAGGAGCAGGCCCTTAAACGGCGGGCCGACGAGGTGCGCAAGGCCGCGCAGGAGGGGGAGCAGGAGGACGAAGCCGGGGAGATGCGCCAGCTGATGTCGCGCGGCGCCCCCGAGCTCGATCGCCTGATAGGCCAGGTGAAAAACGGTTTCCAGAACGCCTACACCTTCTATTTCTCCGGCGTGCTCTACGAGGCGGCCGGGGATCTCAACGACGCCTGGGTCGATTACCAGCGCGGCTATCAGATAGCGCCGGACAACCAGAGCCTGCAGGATGCCCTGCTGCGCCTGGCCCGGCTTCGCGGCTCTCCCGAGGAGCTCAAGGAGACCGAGCAACGGATGGGCCGCAAGGCGCCGCCTTTGGCCAAGGATCAGGGCCAGCTGGTGGTGCTGTTTGAAGATGGCCTCATCCCGGCGCGCCGTGAGCTCTTCCTGCCGCTGCCCATCTCCACCTCCAGCGGCGATTTTCGTACCTTTACCGTGGCGGTGCCCTATTACGACAATCGGGCCAGCGACGGCGCCCCGCTCACCCTGTCGGTGGGCAAGGGGGTGGCGCAGACCAGCGAGCTGGTGAGGCTGGAGGCGCTGGCGGCCAAGGATCTGCAGGAGCGGCTGCCTGGCATGCTGACCCGGCAGGCCCTGCGGCTGGTGGCCAAGGAGCAGGTGCGGCGCACCGCCGCCAAGGAGGGGGGGGATGTGGGTAACATCTTGGTGGGGATCTTCAACACCCTCTCGGAGCGGGCGGATACCCGCAGCTGGCTGACGCTGCCCGCCAAGGCCTCGAGCTGGCAGGGGATGGTCCCGGCCGGGAACGTCACCCTGACCCTGGGGGCGGGCAGCGCCATGCGCACCCTGCCACTCAGCGTCCACGCCGGGCGCACCACCCTGGTGTGGGTACAGCGCCTGGGGAGCGGGCTCACGACCCGGGTGATGCCCCTCTAGGGGGAACCGGATATGGCAACTCAGATGAATGACCGGTCAGGCCGACGGCCACCGGCAAGGAGAACAAGATGAAAGCACAAGAGTTGGCCCTGGGCCTGGTTCTGCTGCTGACGGGCTGTGCCACCAATACTTCCGGCGTGGCGCTCTATGGCGCGGCCGGTGCGGCGGCGGTGGCCGAGCAGCATCAAAACGTCAACGTCACCCTGACCGAACTCAGCCGGCGCCAGCAGAACGGCCTGTTGCAGGTCAACGTGGCGGCGGCCAGCACCCAGCGTGGTGACCACACGCTGCAATATCTCTTCTACTGGTATGACGACGCGGGGCAGGAGGTGGCCAGCGATGGCCGCGGCTGGACCCCCCTCAAGCTGCATGGCTACCAGACCCGCACCTTGTCCGCCCTGGCGCCGAGCCCGGCTGCACGGGGTTACCGGATTTACGTTCGCGAAGTGATGGAGGAATCCTACTGATGAAAATGAATCATGCCCTGCTGATCCTGACTGGAGCCCTGCTGCTGGGCGGCTGCTCCAGCACCACCGTCAGCTATGGCGATCCCACCGAGACCGAGACGGTGACCGTCGATTACGGCTCCTCCGACTTGCAGGCCATCGCCGACAAGATGGCGGATTCCATGCTGGCGTCCCCGGCCACCAGCGAGATCACCGCCGGGGGCCGCCCGGTGATGTTCATGGACTCCATCCGCAACAAGACCTCGGAGCACATCGACACCGAGGCCATCACCGACACTATCCGCACCAAGCTGCTGCGCTCGGGCAAGTTCCGCTTCGTGGACATGAGCAAGGTGGCGGCGGTCAAGCAGCAGCTCGAATACCAGCAGGGCAGCGGCATGGTGGATCCCGCCACCATGGTGCGGCTCGGCAAGCAGACCGGTGCCCGCTACATGGTCTATGGCAACCTCGCCAGCATCGTCAAGGACAACGGCAAGGTGAAGGACGTCTACTACCAGATGACCATGAACCTGATGGATGTGGAGAACGGCGAACTGCTGTGGGCCGATCAGAAAGAGATCCGCAAACAGGCCAAGAAGTCCACCTTTGGCTGGTGAGGACCCGCGGGGGCAGGGGGATCTGGCGGAGCTGGCGCTCCTCGCCAGCCTGCCAGCGCCCTGGGATCAGGGGCGCCTTGAGCCGCTTGGCCAGGGCCTGACCAACGGCAACTACCGGCTTTGCCTCCCCACTGGCGAGCAGGCCTTCCTGCGCCGCGGTCATCCGGATCCGGTGCGCCTTGGCATCGACCGGGCCACCGAGTGGCAGCTCTACCAGGGGGCGGTGGGGCAGGGGCTGGCGTTGCCCTGTCATCACGGCGATCCCGCCACCGGCCTGATGCTGCTGGCGTGGTGCGACGAACCCAACTGGGCCGAGCAGGCGCCGCCTCTCGCCGCGCAACCCCGCCTGATGGCGGAGGTGCTGGTACGGCTGCACCGCCTGCCGGTGCCGACCGTGGTGATGGCGGTGCGGGCCCACAGCGGCGGTTATCGGCAGCGTCTGGCCCATATCCCTCCCTGGCTGCCCGCGCTGGAGCGGGCCCTGCTCGCGAGCCGGGAGCCGGACGACTGCTGGCTCCCTTGCCATCACGATCTCAATCCGGCTAACTTGTTGGGGGCGCGGCCCTGGGTCATCGACTGGGAGTACGGCGCCGCCGGTCATCCTGGGTTCGAGGTCGCCAGCATCCAGCGCACCCACGGCTGGAGCGAAGAGCAGCGGTGCCAGTTGGAGAGCTGCTATCTTGAAGCCATGGACGGGGCACCGACGGGGCTGGGGCCCCTGGGATTCCAGGCCGATGCCTTCCTGCCCTGGGTCGATTACATCGGCCTGCTGTGGGCGCTGCTGATGGCCGAACAGCAACCCGGGCCCGAGTATCAGGCCCTGATCGATATCAACCGCCAGCGCTTGGAGTGATGCCAGGCAACGGCCCGCGCGACGCGTGTATTCAATGAATGGGAGGCATGCATGGTGACCACATTCTCATGGCGTCAACCGCGTAGCTGGAGCCTGCTGCTGCTCTGCCTGCTGCTGACGGGTTGCGCCACCCGGGTGATCTACTACTGGCTCGACTCGGCCATCGTCTGGCAACTGGACGACTACTTCTCCCTGGACCGCAGCCAGAAGAAGCTGCTGGACCAGGAGGTGAAGGGGCTGATGGCCTGGCACCGGCAGCATGAGCTGCCCATCTATGCCCGGGATCTCGACGCCCTGGCCAAGGCGGTGGCCAGCCCCATGAGCCCGGCCCAGGTGACCCTGCATCTGGACAGAACCCAGGCGAGCCTGACCCGTACCCTGGAGAACGCCATTCCCCGCACGGTGCGCCTCGCCAAGACCCTGACCGACGAGCAGGTGGCTCGCTTCATGGCCGATCGGGTGACGCGCCAGCAGGAGCGCCAGCACGATTTTGCCACCCAGTCGAAGGCCGAGATGATCAAGGGCTTTCGGGAGAAGATGAACGAGCGCCTGGTGTTCTGGATTGGCAAGGTGAAGCCGGCCCAGGAGCCCCTCATCACGCAGTGGGCCGAGTGGCAATACGAGATGATGGCCCCCTGGCTCGACTTTCAGGAGGCCTGGACCAAGGAGCTGGATCGGCTGATGAAACAGCGCCAGAGCCCGGATTTCGGCCAGGAGCTGACCCGCTTGCTCCAGCAGGGGGACGGCCTGATGGATGGCCGCTTCACCGGCTACACGGACCAGTCCCGCCAGCGCACCATCCAGTGGCTGAGCGATCTCAGCCACTCCATGGATCTCTCCCAGCGGGCCCACCTCTACACCCTGCTCAAGGACTATGCCGAGGACTTCGAGGGCATGACCCGCAACCGCTGAGGACGCGGTGAGACAACACAAGGGCGGCGGGCCCCGGGCCTGCCGCCCTTGTTCTTGTGGGGCAGGCTGTGGTAGCTTGCCCTTTCTATTGTGTGGGAATTAACTTTTGAACCTGACCGACAACGTGAAACTGGCGGCGATGACCCTGCTCATCACCCTCGCACTGTTGTTCTCTACCCTCTCGGTGGAGGGGGTCAAGGTACCCGCGTTCCAGCCCTCGGCCCAGCAGGCCCACTCGCTGGCGGAGGGGGCGGCACCTGCCGACGCAAGCCCGGCGGCCCACGGCGTCAGCGGCAGTGACGATGGCATCGTCAAGTTCGTCGGCTCCCACCAGAATCACCTGCTGCGCCTCGAGCACTCCCTGAGCCGCGATCATCAGCCCGGCAGCGTGGTCTACGAGCTGGTGATGAGCTGGTCCCAGCAGGCGATCCTGCTGCTGCTGTGTGGCCTGCTGTTCTATGCCGCCCTCTTCTACCCGGGGACGAGCTTTCGCGATCACTTCGCCGGCATTCACAGGCGCCGCCTGCAGCGCCGGCATCTGCAGTACCGCTTCGCCCAAAGCTTCCTCGCCTGACCCCGATGGGGTCAGCTTGCCACCTGTTGCCTCATCTTCTCTCTGTTGCTGTTCACTTTTAGTGAACGGCTAGGCTGTCTTGTTTCATTTTTTTGCACGGCGCGACCCCGGTGTCGCCCCTTGCCATTGCCTGACAGAGGCCGATTACATGAGAAAAAAGAGTCATACCAATCGGATTAAACATTAGGTCAGTTTTATCCAATCTCGGCTACAAAGTGACATCACCCGCTCCACATCGGCA
>NZ_JAPDBQ010000191.1:0-6583 GCF_027705325.1 Aeromonas sp. QDB18 | reverse complement strand
CAGAAGGCCCCGAGTGTAGCCATCGCTCAAGGCCGGAGGAAAGGGCGTTTCAATAGTCGATTTGGGCAACAACGCCCTTGGTATGACAACGAGTGGGGCTATGCCAACCGCACCGCCGAGCTGATGCGCATGGTCGGTCAAATGGACAAGGCGCAAGGATAACCCCGCCATGGAACTGACCCGACTCTCCCCCGAGATCCGCCAGTATCTGCTGGTGACCGGCAACTACTGGGCCTTCACCCTGACCGATGGCGCTCTGCGCATGTTGGTGGTGCTCTACTTCCATGGGCTCGGTTACAGCCCGCTGGCCATCGCCTCCCTGTTTCTCTTTTACGAGATCTTCGGGGTGGTGACCAATCTGGTGGGGGGCTGGCTCGGGGCTCGCCTTGGGCTCAACCGCACCATGAACATAGGGCTGGCCCTCCAGGTGCTGGCACTGGGCATGTTGCTGGTGCCACCGCTCTGGCTGACGGTGCCCTGGGTGATGGGGGCGCAGGCGCTTTCGGGGATAGCCAAAGACCTCAACAAGATGAGCGCCAAAAGCTCCATCAAGTTGCTGGTGCCGGGGGAGGCCCAGGGTCAGCTCTACAAGTGGGTGGCACTCCTCACCGGCTCGAAGAATGCCCTGAAAGGGATGGGCTTTTTCCTCGGTGGCGCCCTGTTGACCCTGCTCGGGTTTCAGGGGGCCGTGCTGGTTATGGCCCTGGCGTTGGCGCTGGTGTGGTGCGTCAGCATGCTGACCCTGAAACGGGATCTCGGCAAAGCCAAGAACAAGCCCAAGTTCAGCGAAATCTTCTCCAAGAGCCGCGCCATCAATTACCTGTCGGCGGCCCGTCTGTTCCTGTTTGGTGCCCGTGATGTCTGGTTTGTGGTGGCGTTGCCTGTCTACCTCGCCTCCAGCTTTGGCTGGGATCACTGGTATGTGGGGGGATTCCTGGCGCTCTGGATCATTGCTTATGGCGTGGTTCAGACCCAGGCGCCCCGCTTTACCGGCAAGCGAGAGGGACGTGTACCCGATGACAAGGCTGCGATGCGTTGGGCGCTAGTGTTGGCACTGACCCCGGCCCTGATTGCCCTGGCGCTCCACTATGAGGTGCATCCGGCCATCAGCCTGGTGGGCGGCTTGATGGTGTTTGGCGCTCTGTTTGCCATCAACTCCTCCCTGCACAGCTACCTCATCGTCAGCTATGCCGGTGCAGATGGGGTATCGCTCGATGTGGGCTTCTACTACATGGCCAATGCCCTGGGGCGCCTGCTAGGCACCCTGCTCTCCGGGCTGGTGTTCCAGCTCTATGGTCTCGAGGCCTGCCTCTGGATCTCCACCCTCTTTATCCTGCTGGCGGCGTTTATCTCCATTGGTTTGCCACGCCATCAGCCTTCCACTTCATCCAACCCTCATGGAGTCTCGTGATGAGTACAACAGCCTGCTGCGATCTGCCCGTCAGCAAAAAAATGAGTTTTCTCGATCGCAATCTCACCCTCTGGATCTTCGTCGCCATGGCCATCGGGGTGGGAATTGGTTACCTGTTCCCCCAGGTGGCTCAGTGGAACGAGGCGGTGTCGGTCGGCACCACCAATATCCCGCTGGCCATAGGCCTCATCCTGATGATGTATCCGCCGCTCGCCAAGGTGAACTACGGCACCATGGGCGCCATGACACGCGACCGTCAGGCGATTACCCTCTCATTGGTAATGAACTGGTTGGTTGGCCCCACCCTGATGTTCGTCATCGCCCTGACATTCTTGCATGATTACCCCGACTACATGGTTGGTCTTATCTTGATTGGCCTGGCTCGTTGTATCGCCATGGTGTTGGTGTGGAACGATCTCGGTGGTGGCAACAAGGAATACGGCGCAGGCCTGGTGGCGCTCAACAGCGGTTTCCAGATCCTCACCTACAGCTTTATGGCCTGGCTGTTCATTACAGTGCTGCCCCCGCTGTTTGGTTTGCAGGGTTTCGCGGTGGATATCACCATGCTGGATATCGCAGAAAGCGTACTGATCTATCTTGGCATTCCCTTCCTGGCAGGTTTTCTGAGCCGTCATTACCTGGTCAAGGCCAAGGGGGAGAAGTGGTACACCGAGCGCTTCATCCCGGCCATTTCCCCCATTACCTTGATCGCCTTGCTGGCCACTATCGTGCTGATGTTCAGCCTCAAGGGCGAGATGATCGTTGAGCTGCCGATGGATGTACTGCGGGTTGCTGTGCCTCTGGTGGTATATTTCGTGCTGATGTTCTTCACCAGCTTCCTGGTGGGCAAGAAGCTGGGTATTCCCTATGACAAGAACGCCTCCATCGCCTTTACTGCGACCGGCAACAACTTCGAGCTGGCCATCGCGGTCTCCATCGCGGTATTCGGCCTGAACTCGGATCAGGCCTTCGCCGGTGTGATAGGCCCGCTGGTTGAAGTGCCCGTGCTGATCGCCCTGGTCAACGTGGCCCTGCGCATGAAGCGCAACTATGGCAAAGCGGAGGCGCAAGCATGAGTGACCCCAAGATCACCATTTACCACAACCCGGCCTGTGGCACCTCTCGCAATACGCTGGCACTTATCCGCAACTCAGGGGTTGAGCCGACCGTCATCCACTATCTGGAGACGCCGCCGAGCCGCGAGATCCTGGTCGCGCTTATTGCCGCCATGGGGATATCGGTGCGCGACCTGTTGCGCAAAAACGTGCCGCCTTTTGAGGCGCTTGGACTGGCCGAGGAGAGATTCAGCGACGACCAGCTGATCGATGCCATGCTGGCTCATCCCATCCTGATCAACCGTCCCATCGTGGTGACCCCGCTTGGCACCAAGCTGTGCCGTCCGTCAGAGGCGGTGTTGGATATCCTGCCGAGCCCTCAGCAAGGGGCCTTTACCAAGGAGGATGGGGAGCAGGTGGTGGATGCCCAAGGAAAACGCATCAAGTGACCCAGCCAACCGGTGCGCCGCCTTGCCTGATGACGGCATGGCAACAGCATGAACATGAGATCTATGGGTGGCTACTCAAGCAATCTGGCAGCCCGATGGATGCAGATGATCTGCTACAAGAGACCTTCTTGCGAGCAATCCGCCAGCAGGGCAAGTTCTGCGCCATCGAGAATGCCAGGGCTTGGCTGTTTGAAGTCGCCAGACATCTGGTGATTGATAGAAGCCGGCGACAACGCCCGATGTTTCAACTACATGACGAGCTGGCAATGCAGCAGAGTGAGCTTGATGCGGTCGATTCATTGGCTGGCTGCTTGCCTAGAGTGCTGGAGAGGCTGGCCCAGGCTGACCGGGATATTCTCAAGCGCTGCGATTTGGAAGGCGTGAAGCAGGCGGATTATGCCGCCCAATACGGTCTGACCCTCACCGCCACCAAGTCGCGTTTATTGCGAGCCAGGCAACGCTTGCGTCAGCAGCTCTCTCTGGACTGTCAGGTCAGGCTGGATGAGACGGGTCGGGTGTGTTGCTTCACTCCGGCTGCGAAGTAAGCCATGACCCATGTTCAGTAAAAAGGCCAAGGTTTTCACCTTGGCCTTTTCTTTATTTGTTCTTGGCTTCGGACAGGTACTCATCCAAGGTTTCTTGGTTGGCTGCTTTAATGGTCATGCCATTGGGACCTGCCCCGATATTGCTGAACTGTTTTGCCGGTTCGCCATGTTGCTTGAACTCTTCCAGCTCTGGCGAGCCTTCTTTAAAGACCCATAGCCGCCCATCTTCCACTTCGGTGACAAAACCGGGCAGGTTGAATTCGCTCGCAAAGGCGGCGGTGCTAAGCAGACTAAAGCCCAGCAGGGCGGCGGAAGCGACGATTTTTTTCATGTTCATCTATCCATGTTGATTGATTAATTCTTATTAATCATCGCTGGGAAGTATGACGAGAATATGACAATACCTGAGTCAGGTTGACGTGGTTCAGAAAATTGAAGTGCATCCTTTTCGCTGCTTGCGCGTCTTCCTCGTGACGTGCTGCGCTCGTCTGATGAGGATATGAAGATCGCTGTTCGATATGAGGGCTGGGCAACCACGCCTTGAGGTTCGTGAGTCAATAATCAGGATCGTATGATGAGTTCTTTCGACATCCAGAAAGCCAAAGATGATGCAGTCGAGTGGGCATTAACCCACGGTGTAGCCTTTAAAGAGTCGCTGTATTCTGCTGTGCATACCCCATTTACCCTGGCGCCGACACCGATCAGCCAACGGGACTACCAGCATTTGAAAAGTGCGGCACAGACCTTAAGCAAACTGATTTATGCCGTCTCAGAGGATCATGGCTTTTTACATGATGCCATTCATCCCATTACGGCGGGCGATCCCTTCTTTTCAGCCCTGCTCAGCATGCACCAACAGATACACTCATCAGCCACCAAGCCACCCCGGCTGCCATTACTCATCATGCGCAGCGACTTTATGGACGACCAGCGCGATGGCCACAAGCTGATCGAGTTCAATGGTATCGCCGCAGGTATGGGGCCATTTGGTCAGCGGATACATGAACTGCACCGCTATCTGCAACGGCAATGGCCTGCTGCGTACATGCAAGAGCCGCATCAGGCAATGGGTGAACTTGTCAGTAATCATGCCATTGAAGGATTGTCAGCAGGCATTGCCGAGGCCACCTTCAAGATCAAGCGTGAGTTTGGCGACCCCGGCCCGGCAAGGTTTCTGATGATTGTGCAGGAACATGAAAACAATGTGTTTGATCAACACCTGCTTGAGCTGGCACTCCAGCGCAAAGGGATTGAGACGCAGCGCAGAACCTTTCGTGAACTTCATAATCAACTGAGCACGGGCGCTAACAACAGACTGCTCCTCGATGGTGTCGGCTCCCTCGATACCGTCTACCTGCGGGCCGGATACCAATATTCAGATTATGAGGCGACAGACCTCAAAGAGCATAGATGTTGCCAGGCGCTGATGGCGACCCGTGTGGTGATTGAGCGACATAGAGTCGCCGTCAATGCCACGGTCGCCCAGCAATTGGCGACCAGCAAGCGAGTACAAATGCTGCTGTCACGTTTGGGAGAAGAGGGATTCGCTGCATTTGGCTTGACCCCGCAAGAGGCTGACACGGTAAGAGGCGTGTTGGGTGAAATGCATCCTGTGACCCCTGATAGCCTCCACTTTGTAAAAGCTGCGCCCTCCAATAGTTGGGTACTTAAAAACCAAGGAGAAGGAGGTGGGCATTGTCTGTTTGGGGCAGACATCCTGGCAAAATTAGAAACACTGGAGCCCCGGCAATATCAGGCTTGGTCACTAATGGGCCGATTACATCCCGTTCCCAGACCGATGTCAGCCTGGATAGTACGCAAAGGAGAGCTGCATCGGGTGACGGACTTGATCAGTGAACTAGGCATGTTCACCGTTCAGATAGATGGCAATCCTGGTTGCGCCGAGCAGAGCTTTGCTGGATACCTGATCCGTAGCAAATCAGCCGGATCGACAGAAGGGGGCGTTCATAGCGGGCAAGGCGTCCTTGATTCATTGGTATTCAGTGATTGATGAAGGGGCTGGGGGCGAACCATGAGATCGCGGCGTTAGCAAAAAACAAAAGATATGAGCATCTTTTGCGGACATGCCACGTCTTCTGGATAACACCGATGTTGATGGAGTCATTATGTTTCAGATTTTCACCGACCTAGCCAGCTGGCTGGTCTACGAGCAATTGGGCCTGAGCCCGCAAACCAAGCTGGGGGATGCGCTGCATTTCTTCGTGGAGGATGTGAGCAAGATCTTTGCCCTGCTGCTGGTCATGATTTACATCGTGGCCATGTTGCGGGCCTCCCTGAATGTTGAACGGGTGAGGGACTATTTGGCGGGCAAGCACAGAGGGTTGGGCTATCTTCTTGGCTCCGGCTTTGGTGCCATTACTCCCTTCTGCTCCTGTTCGAGTATCCCTGTGTTCCTCGGCTTCACCTCAGCCGGTATCCCGCTAGGGATTACCATGGCCTTTCTCATCACCTCACCGCTCATCAACGAAGTGGCCGTCTTGTTGCTGGTCAGTCTGCTGGGCTGGAAGTTCACCCTGATTTACGTGGTAGTTGGCATGGCGGTTGGCATGCTGGGTGGGGCGTTTTTGGACAAGATAAAGGCCGAGCGTTGGCTGGCTGATTTTGCCGCTGAGGCCCTCAAGCAGGGGCAGCATCAGCAAGGTGATATCGTCCAGCAGCATACCGATGCCCCGAGCCTCTCGCTGGCCAAGCGTCATGCCTTTGCTAAAGATGAAACCCTCACCATCTTCAAACGGGTATGGATCTGGGTCATTGTCGGTGTGGGGCTTGGTGCCGCGCTTCATGGCTTTGTGCCTGATGGCTGGATTGCCTCACATCTTGGAGCAGGCCAATGGTGGTCAGTGCCTGTGGCGGTTCTCATCGGCATTCCCCTCTACTCCAACGCCACCGCAGTGATCCCGGTGATGGAGAGCTTGATTGTCAATGGGCTGCCGATTGGGACGACACTGGCATTTTGTATGAGCACAGTAGCGGCCAGTTTTCCTGAATTTATTCTGCTCAAACAAGTGATGAAGTGGCAGTTACTCAGGGCGGGATCGCACTTTGTTAATGAAATTTGAACAGGCTGATCGTCTGTGATCTAATCACGTCTCCATGCAGGAG
>NZ_JAPDBQ010000190.1:0-6605 GCF_027705325.1 Aeromonas sp. QDB18 | reverse complement strand
GCATCATGCCTCCCTCATTTTTAGCCCTGATACTACGTGGACTGGAACTCAAATTCTCTTAAGTGAACAGCATTGCGATGATCGCGGGCTTTTTTTTGTGCCAAGGCCATTTGAAAAACAAATGCAAAGGGCCACATCATGGGATTAATAAATGCCCTGTTGCCCCGTCTCACCCCTTTCCCGGGGGGCTGGCACCCTGCCGACGGGGAAACCCGGTGCTGACTCCAGGGGCCGGATAGCGTATCCCGCAGGTTGCCGAACGAACCAACCGCCACACGGCAGAGGATGGCATCGCGCAGCCCGCGCCTTGGCCATGGCTGCATCGGCGCCAATCTCCACCCTCACCCCCGTCAGCGGCGGCCAGGGCCGCTGATACCCTCGCGGACAAGGTGAAGCGCCATCGCAGGCTGCCGAACGAGCCAACCGCCACGCGACAGAGGATGGCATCGTGCAGCCCGCGCCATGGCCATGGCGGCATCGGCGCCAATCCCCCCCTCACCCCCGTCAGCGGCGGCCAGGGCCGCTGATGCCCTCGCGGACAGGGTGAAGCGCCATTTGCCAGACAAATGCAAAGGGCGAGATCATGGGAAATCCAAATGACAGGCAAACAAAAAGCCCACCGCGATGCGGTGGCCTTGGTGCTTTCTTGCGAAAGATGGTGGAGCTACGCGGGATCGAACCGCGGACCTCTTGCATGCCATGCAAGCGCTCTCCCAGCTGAGCTATAACCCCAACTCACCTCGGCGCTACCAAAGTTATCTCTGGCAACGGAGGCGCATGATAGGCATCACCCGCTTTGCTGTCAACCCAAAATTCTCGCCCGCTGGAGCGTTTAGTCAAAATTCAGGCAGTTAGCTGTTTTTACCGCCAACCTCGTCGCTATGTCGCTGTTTTACGTCGCAAATCCGCTTGAGGCCAAAATACGAAGGGCCCCCGTCAGGGCAATGCTGTTCACTTAAGAGAATTTGAGTTCCAGTCCACGTAGTATCAGGGCTAAAAAATGAGGGAGGCATGATGCCTCCCTCTTTCTATTGCAAGCCACGCTGGATAAAGGCTGAAGGAACATCGACTGGAAACAGCCTTGCTCCCCCAACTCAAGTCGCATTTATGAATAATTAGTCAAAAATGTGCTTATCTGAACAGCATTGCCCCGTCAGGGAGCCCTTTTCATGCCATGGCCGATGTTTATTCAGCGGCCATGCGCGCTTCGATATACGCCAAAGCGCGATCTATACGGGCGAGGACCCACTCCTTGCCCACCAGCGCCATCACGGCGTCGATGGCAGGGGAGAGATTACCCCAGACCGGTGACGGCAATGTGCGGCGGCAAGCTTACTCGGCGGCCATGCGCGCTTCGATATACGCCAAAGCGCGGTCGATACGGGCGAGGACCCGCTCCTTGCCCACCAGCGCCATCACGGCATCGATGGCAGGAGACTGGCCCAGACCGGTGACGGCCACACGCAGCGGCATGCCGACCTTGCCCATGCCCTGACCCAGCTCGGCGGCGGTCGCTTCAATCAGCTCGTGCAGCGCCTCGGTGGTCCAGGTCTCCAGGGCCGCCAGCTTGGTCTTGGCCAGCGCCAGAGGCTCGGCAGCCACACCGCGCAGGTGCTTCTTGGCAGCGGCTTCGTCGATGGCTTCGTACTCTTCGAACAGGTAGCGGCTCTGGGCGGCCATCTCGACCAGGGTGTTGCAGCGCTCGGCCAGCAGGGTGACCACGTCGGCCAGCGCCGGGCCATTGCTGGTGTCGATCTGCTGGTGTTCCATGTGCCAGGCCAGATGCTTGGCCACATAGGCCGGATCCAGGCTGCGCATGTAGTGGTTGTTCAGCCACAAGAGCTTGTCGGTGTTGAAGGCAGAGGCGGACTTGGAGATGGCATCCAGGCTGAACAGCTTGATCATCTCGTCGAGGGTGAAGATCTCCTGATCCCCGTGGGACCAGCCCAGACGCACCAGATAGTTCAGCAGCGCTTCCGGCAGGTAACCGTCGTCGCGGTACTGCATGACGGAGACGGCGCCGTGGCGCTTGGAGAGCTTGGCGCCGTCGTCACCCAGGATCATGGAGACGTGGGCAAACTCCGGCACCGGCGCGTTCAGGGCCTTGTAGATGTTGATCTGGCGCGGGGTGTTGTTGATGTGGTCTTCCCCACGCACCACGTGGGTGATCTCCATGTCCCAGTCATCGACTACAACACAGAAGTTGTAGGTCGGCGCACCGTCGGTACGGCGAATGATCAGATCGTCCAGCTCGGTGTTGGCGAACTCGATGCGGCCACGGACGTGGTCATCGAACACCACGGAGCCTTCGGTCGGGTTGCGGAAGCGAATGACGTGGGGCGCATCGGCCGGGTGATCGTGGGCGCCATCCCGGCACTTGCCGTCATAGCGGGGCTTCTCGCCGTTGGCCATCTGGCCTTCACGCAGCGCTTCCAGACGCTCTTTGGAGCAGTAGCACTTGTAGGCGCGGCCGTCAGCCAGCATCTCGTCGATGAGGCCGTTGTAGCGATCGAAGCGCTTGGTCTGGTAGTAGGGGCCCTCATCCCAGTTCAGCTCCAGCCATTCCATGCCCTCAATGATGGCGTCGATGGCCTCCTGAGTGGAACGTTCCAGATCGGTATCCTCGATACGCAGCACAAACTCACCGCCCTGGTTCTTTGCAAACAACCAGGAATAGAGTGCGGTACGGGCACCGCCGACATGCAAAAAGCCGGTCGGGCTGGGAGCAAAACGGGTTTTGACTTTCATCTTTAAGCCTTGTGTAGAGGGCCTTGGGCCAATTCGTTAAAAAAACCGTCGCATTTTAGCACCGACAATGACGGATGGGAAAACCATGGCGAGGCAGAGGGGAAAATAGGGTCTATTCCCGCAAAAACCGCTGTTTTAGAGTGATGTCTCAGAATTTTCCCTTTTTTCCCGCTTAGCTAGGCGAGGTCGCTGGAGAGATCTCCCGCACAGCCGATACTTCAGTCACCCCGTCAACGAACCCTCAACGATACAAGGAACGCGCGATGCAGTTTCGTTCTATCCAGAATCGTATCCTGGTACTGGCCGGTGTCGCCATGACCACGGCCCTGGTCATCCTGATCCTGCTCAACCAGTATTCAGGCCGGCAGACCCAGCAGCTCACCATCGACTCCAGCCGCGCCGCCCTGCAACAGGAGGCGTGGCAGAAGGTGAGCGCCAACGCCCGTGCCGAGGCCGCCACCATCACCCAGCTGCTGCAAAAGGGGCTCTCCTACACCCAGCAGATGGCCAGCGTCTTCGCCCGCCAGCAGGAGGGCAAGCTGCCGCTGGATCGCCAGCAAGCCACCGATCTGCTCAAGGCCCAGCTTGCCCTGGAGCCTCAGCTCTATGGCGCCTTCGCGGGCTTCGAGCCCAACGGCTTCGACGGCCAGGACGAAAGCTTCGCGGGACAGGCAGCCCTTGGCAGCGACGACAAGGGGCGCTTCGTTCCCTACTTCTACCGCGACAAGGATCAGATCGGCAGCGATCTGCTGCTCTCCATCGAAAAGAGCGATCCGGACGAGTTCGGCAACCCGGCCAACGACTACTACGCCTGCCCGAAACGGGAGGGGCGCCCCTGCCTCATCGACCCCTTCAAGGTGGACATCAACGGCCAGCAGGTGCTGGTGAGCACCATCACCACCCCCATCCTGGTGGATGGCCAGTTCAAGGGCATCGCCGCGCTGGATCTGGCGGTGGACTCCATCAGCCGTCAGGCCCAGTCTCTCAACAGCAACATCTATGACGGCAAGGGGGAGACCCTGATCGTCAGCGCTGCCGGCGTCATCACCGGCACCAGCGGCGACGCCAGCCTGCTCGGCAGCCGCGCCGACAAGGTGCTCGGCAGCGGCTGGCAGCAGTACCTCAAACCGGACGTGCAGCGCCAGGAGCTCGACGATGCGTTTCGCATCTCGGTGCCCATCGCGGTGCCCGGCATGGCCCGCAACTGGGCCATCATCGTCACCCTGCCCTACAAGGTGGTGCTGGCGGGAGCGGACGAGCTGGCACGCCAGCTCACCGACATGAACCGCGCCGCCATGACCCAGCAGCTCATCGGTGCCCTCATCGTACTGGCGCTGGCCCTTGGCACCATGCTGGTCATTGCCCGCAGCATCACGGGCCCCATCCGCCAGATGGTCAGCCTGGTAGATGACATCGCCGACGGCGACGGGGATCTCACCAAGCGTCTGGAGAGCCGCTCCCGGGACGAGCTGGGGGCCCTGGCCCGGGGCATCAACCGCTTCATCGACAAGCTGCAGGCCCTGCTCGGGGATGTGCAGAAGACCGCGAGCGAGGTCCATCGCCACGCCGGGGAGACCGATCGCATCGCCGGCCAGACCGACAGCAACCTGCAGCATCATCAGGCCGAGATGGAGCAGATGCTGACCGCGGTACAGGAGATGTCCTACGTCAGCCAGGAGGTGGCCACCCACGCCAACAACACCGCCGACTCCGCCAAGCAGGCCCAGAGCGCGGCGGACGAGGGCAAGGTACGCTTCCAGCGGGTGATCCACTCCATGCACAAGGTGGCCGCCGAGGCGGGCAAGGGCGCCGAGGTGGTGGAAGGGCTGGCTCACGACAGCGAGCAGATCACCAGCATCCTCACCGTCATCCAGGGGATCGCCGATCAGACCAACCTGCTGGCGCTCAACGCCGCCATCGAGGCGGCCCGGGCCGGCGAGCAGGGGCGCGGTTTTGCGGTGGTGGCCGACGAGGTGCGCAAGCTGGCGGGCAACACCCAGCAGGCGGTGCAGAATACCCAGGAGCTGATCGACAAGATCCGCCACAGCTCCACCAACGCGGTCAACGCCATCCAGCAGAGCCAGCAGCTGACCCATCAGGCGGTGGGGGAAGCGGATCAGGCGGAGGCGGCCCTCGGCAGCATCTTCCAGGCCATCGCCACCATCAACGACATGACCTACCAGATCGCCTCCGCCGCCGAGGAGCAGAGCTCGGTTTCCGAGACTGTCTCCGGCAATCTGTCAAAAACCAGCGCACTGGCCAACGACATCGCCAGGGACGCCACCAGCACGGCCAACGCCAGCCAGGCCTTGCGTCAGGCGGCGGAACGTTTGCAGCAATTGTTGGGTCAGTTTCGTCTCAGCTGATAATTTTCATGCTCCGGACTCTCCCCCTCGGGGACGAGTCCGTTTACCATAGGCGGCATATTTGCCTGATGGCAGGCAATGTAGTGAGAGGTAAATGCCGTGCCCACCCCGGACCGTCGCCCACGTGGCCATAACAGACGAGCCCAGCAGCGTCGCCAAGACGAATCACAAGGAACCCTGCTCCAACGTATCAACGCGGCTACCCTGCCCCTGCGCCAGCGTCTCGGCCAGGGCATGAGTGGCCTGGGTCAGCGCAACAAGGAGCCGAAGGCGGCCTCGTTCAAGCTGGCAAGCCCCCTGCCCCGCAAACACACCATAGGGTTGCTGGTGCTGATCCCGCTCTGGCTGCTGGTGCTGGCCTGGGAGCCCGCCCCCGCCGCCCCGACCACGGCGCCGTCAGGCTCTCTGGCGGTCCCCCTGGCCGTGCCCGCCCAGGCCCTGACCGTCGGCAACGCCGGTGAGCCCCAGGCCGCCAAGCCCGTCGAGGAGAAAGTGGATGGCACCTGGTTGCAGCACGACGTGCAGGCCGGTGAAACCCTCTACTCCATCTTCCGCAAGTTCGAGTTGCCGGGGGCCGAGCTCAGCCGGCTCATCGCCATCGAAGGGCCGGACAGGCCGCTGACCCGGCTGCAGTCGGGCAAGTCGGTGTTCATCCTGGTGGACACCAGCCGCCGCATCCAGCGGGTCGAGGTCCGCTCTCTCGGTCTGGTCAGCTACCGCTACGACCGCCAGGGGGAAGGGTTCGCCCTCAAGGAATAAGGGGGCTCGACCACTTCCCCTTATGCAGACGGGAGGCCATGGCCTCCCGTTTTTTTTGATGTGAAGCATGAAACAAGCTGCTGACTTCACAATACTTTTAGCTCGCTCAAAAAATGAAAAGTGCCAAATTGACAAGGGATCGGGCTCCAGTACAATCGGTCAGGCTTTAGACAGGGATTGTGCTACATGCTACTGGGACAAAGAGACGTGGTCAGTCATGCTTCAACCCCTGACTTCCAGGCAAATGCTGCCCAACCAGGCTTAGTTTCATTTTGTTATAGATAGGACTTACCACATGTCTGACATTCGCACCGGCCAAGTAAAATGGTTCAACGAAACCAAGGGTTTTGGCTTCATCGAGCAATCCCAGGGACCGGACGTTTTCGTTCACTTCTCCTCCATCCAGAGCGCAGGTTTCAAGACCCTGGCTGAAGGTCAAAAAGTCCAGTTCACTGTGACCCAGGGCAAAAAAGGCCCTCAGGCCGAGAACGTCACCGTTATCTGAGCCAGCGCCAGTGAACCCGTAGGAGGAGCCATCGCCCCTCCTATTTTTTTGCCCGCGATTTCCCCTCCCCGATCGGCAGAGCTCTTGCCGGGCTTGCCATCCCCACCTGCAAGCCGTTTATGGCCGCCACCAGCCGCTATAAATTAAAATTACCTGATTACCCATGATTAGCAGTCAGTTACCACGAACTATACTGATCTTACGTACAGTTATCGAGGTGCGAGATC
>NZ_JAPDBQ010000189.1:0-6677 GCF_027705325.1 Aeromonas sp. QDB18 | reverse complement strand
GCATATGGATTTAGGGACTCAGAATACTTTTTTCTGAAAATCAAGGCGGCCTTCCCCGGAAAGCCGCGATGAACCTATTTTCAGGTATTGCATAACGAGCGGTGAGCCGGCCGCCGAGCAGTGCTATCCGGTAGCAACTTGGGATGTGCGTGAGCGACGTCCCTATATCCCTACCGTGAATGAGGAAAGGCACGCTTTGCCCAGTGATGGCCATTTCACACCACCGATTTACTTTCAAAATGGTGGGTCACAGCGCCCGCCTCCGGGTTGATGCTGATAAACGCCGGGGCTTGCGGGTTGGGTTGGTGGGTTTGCAGGCTCGAAGTAGTGTGCCTCCAGCGTGCACCGGCGATAAAGGTCGATCAGCTTGCCTCTGGCAATCTGCATCAGGCGGCGACGACACTCCTCCGCCGACGGAATATGCACTTTCCTGATGAGCTGAAGGTAAATATCTTGCGCCAGATCTGCGGCATCGCAGGTATTGCCCAGCCTGTGCCTTAGCAGCGAGCAGAGCCCGTTATGCCTGAGTGTGTCTATTGATTCAAACCGCCTAGTAGGGGAAGCGGCTTGCGTTCGATTAGGAGGGGTCATTCTTGATCTTTTTGAGGATGAGCAATGAAAGTGGCGTCGGCCATGGCCTGGGCTGGCTGGCGTGCCAGTTCGATGAAGGCGCGCACATAGTCGATATTGGTATCAGCCTCGCGAGTGCCTAAGAAGATCTGTTTGGCTATGCCGTGCGGCCCCAGCCGTAGGGGCACCACCCCCATCCTAACGGCGTACTCGTCGACCAACCAGCGTGGCAAGGCTGCCACGCCACGGCCGCTGGCCACCATCTGCACCATGATGTCGGTGGTTTCTATGGTTTTATGGCGCTTGGGCGTAACACCCGCCGGTAGCAGGAACTGGTTGTAGATATCTAGGCGCTCTATGTCCACAGGGTAGCTGATCAGTACTTCGCTAGTCAGTTGCTGGGGCTTCACATAGGAGGCTGAAGCCAGGGAGTGGTCTTTGGCCACGACGAGCACCTGTTCATAATCGAACACAGACTTGTAATCAAGGCCCGGCTTGTAGAGCGGGTCGGGAGTTACCAGCAGATCGATCTCGTAGCCAAACAGAGCGCCAATGCCGCCAAACTGGAACTTCTGTTTCACGTCCACCTCCACGTCCGGCCAAGCCGTGAGGTAGGGCGAAACCACCTTGAGTAACCATTGGTAGCAAGGGTGGCATTCCATACCGATGCGCAGCGTGCCACGCTCGCCCTGCGCGAACTGGCTAAGGCGCTCTTCGGCCAGATCAAACTGGGGTAGAACACGGTTGGCCACGGCCAGCAGGTACTGACCTGCCTGCGTCAGACGCAGGCTTCGGCCTTCGCGCAGCCAGACGTCGGTACCCAGCTGTTGCTCGAGCTTTTTCATGCTGTGGCTCAAAGCTGACTGAGTGACATTCAGTACCCCCGCGGCGGCTGTCAGCGATCCTTGCTTTTCGACCTGCTGAACGATGTTGAGATGGATGCGCTCAAGCATTCAATGAATTCTACTCATAGATGTGTGAATTAAAACCATTTTAATTCATTGTCTCGGGTCGGCACAATCACCGTCATCAATTCTATGTATTCGTCGGAGCAGCCATGGTCCCGTCTAAAAATTCGAATCTCCCGAACGTCGGGGACGCTAGCCAAGCGGTGTCGTCCTGGTCGACTGATATGAACACCAAACTAACACGTCCACTCCGCGTAGTAGCTGTTTCAGGTGCACTTCAAAGCCCCTCCAAATCTGCAAGTTTGGCGCAGTACCTGCTTGACCTGATTGCCGAGCAGGTGCTGTGTCAGCCGAAACGGGTCGATTTGGGGCTGCTAGCACCGCAGCTCACGGGGTCAGTCTGGCGCGCTCAGGTGACGGATGCCGTAGAGCAGGCGCTGGCCGTGGTCGAGGAGGCCGATGTTCTGGTGGTCGCCACCCCAGTTTTCCGTGGCTCGTACACTGGGCTGTTCAAACACTTCTTCGACCTCATAGGACAAGACACCCTGATCGACAAGCCCGTGTTACTAGCCGCTACTGGCGGCAGTCAACGCCACGCGTTGGTGATCGACCATCAGATGCGACCACTGTTCAGTTTTTTCCAGGCACGTACTTTGCCATTAGGTGTCTATGCCACCGACAAGGACTTCGTGGAGCGCGACCTGAGCGACCAGGCATTGATCGAGCGGGCCAGGCTGACGGTTCAACGGGCTTTGCCCTTGCTTGAGCTAACGCGCAATGCCAGACACTCTGCAGCCGAGTGCATGCTAACAGTCTGAAAAACCATCGTCCTTAATTGCAATAATCATTACAGGGAAGCGTCATGAGCCAAGACTTCACATTCAGCCTCAATAGCATCACTTTCGATGAAAGCTATCAACCATTGGACGGAACTCGCCTCACCACAAATTTCGCCAATCTGGCGCGTGGAGAGGGCCGCCAACAAAACTTGCGCAAAACCCTGAAGATGATCAACAACCGTTTCAATGACCTGGCGCATTGGGACAATCCCACGGGTAATCGCTACGCGGTTGAACTCGAGATCATCTCTGTTGAGATGTACAGTGGCATGCAGACCAGCACTGCGTTTCCGCTGATCGAGATCCTGAAGACCCACATCATCGACACGAAGTTGAACCGGCGCATTGATGGCATCGTGGGCAACAATTTCTCGTCGTATGTGCGCGATTACGACTTCAGCGTCGTGCTGCCTGAGTACAATGCTGCACGGGCGGAGTTCAGCATCCCCGACGATTTCGGCGTGCTGCATGGCAAGCTGTTCAAGCTTTTCGTCAACTCCGGCACCTATCAAGAACGATTTAGCAAGCTTCCAGTCATTTGCCTGAGTGCAGCGACCAGCAAAACTTACCAGCGCACGACCAATCATCACCCTATCCTCGGCGTTGAGTACCAGCAAAACGAGCTATCATCGACCGATCTGTACTTTGCAAAAATGGGGATGCAGGTTCGCTTTTTCATGCCGCCCAAGAGCGTGGCTCCATTGGCTTTCTACTTTTTTGGCGACCTGCTGAGCGACTATACCGATCTCGAACTGATCGGAACCATCAGCACGATGGAAACGTTCCAGAGGATCTACCGCCCCGAGATCTATAACGCCAACTCGGTGGCAGGACAGCTCTATCAACCAAGTCTGAAGTCCGAGGACTACTCGCTGACGCAAATCGTCTATGACCGAGAGGAACGAAGCCAGTTGGCTGTCAAACAGGGCAAGTTCACTGAAGAGTACTTCATCAAACCGTACCAAGACGTCCTTGAACAATGGGTCGCCGAATCCACGTACTGATCTGACCGGCATTTGCCTTGAAGGAACACATTATGTTTGAAACTTCCATCACTGGTAGCCTGCCCAAACCGGCCTGGCTAGCTGAAACCAACAAGCTCTGGCCCCAATGGGCGGCCGGGGGTGATGCACTCCTGCAGGCCAAAGCCGACGCAACTCTGCTATGGATCAAGGCCCAGGAAGACGCTGGGCTGGATATCGTGTGCGATGGAGAGCAATCACGCCAGCACTTCGTGCATGGCTTTCTGGAACAGGTCGAGGGCATCGACTTCGAGCACAAAGTGAAGATGGGCATCCGTGACAACCGTTACGATGCAATGGTGCCGCAGGTGGTTTCCGACTTGCGCCTGAAGGGCCGCGTACATGCCTTCGAGGCCCAACTGGCTCGAGCGCACACCAAGAAGAAGCTGAAGTTTACCCTGCCTGGCCCGATGACCATCGTCGACACGGTGGCAGACCGCTTCTACGGAGACAAGGCCAAGATGGCCTTTGCCTTCGCCGAATTACTTAACCAGGAGGCCCTGGCACTGCAGGCCGACGGTGTGGACATTATCCAGTTCGACGAGCCAGCCTTCAATGTCTACATGAAGGACGTAGCCGATTGGGGCGTTCGGGCGCTCGAGCGTGCGGCGCAGGGTCTGCACTGTAAGACAGTGGTACACATCTGCTATGGCTACGGGATCCAGGCCAATACTGACTGGAAGAATACCCTGGGCGATGAATGGCGCCAGTACGAGACGGTGTTTCCTGCGCTGGCCAAAAGCAGCATCGACCAGGTGAGTTTGGAATGCATGCACTCGCACGTGCCCCTCGAACTGCTGAAATTACTGGAGGGCAAGGATGTGCTGGTTGGCGTGATCGATGTGGCCACAGACGTAGTCGAAACGCCCGAAGAAGTTGCTGATGCTATCGGCCAAGCCCTGCAATTCGTGCCAAAGGAGCGGTTATTCCCCTGCACGAACTGCGGCATGGCGCCCATGCCGCGTGACGTGGCTCAGCGCAAGCTACAGGCCTTGGCTGAGGGCACGAAGTTGGCCAAGGAGCGCTTGGCCGCCAAGTAAGCACCGGTTCTGTCCAATAGGGCCCGTGGATGTGAAAGGTCGCGCCTGCACTGCAGGCGCGACCTTTATACTATTGATGACATTACGTGGTGAGTTCGAGAGGGACGAGTCCTATGGGATTACAGTTTGGGCTGGAGGATGTAATTGCCAATTCGCAAGGAAACTGTCTGGCGATTAGAAACACAAGGTGTCTAAAGAAGCCAGGGCGATTCATTTCACACCTCCGGCTTGTGTTCAAAGTGGCGGGTTACAACGCCCGCTTGCGGGTCGATGCTGATAAACTCCGGTGCCTGAGGGTGGTACAGGTAGAGCCGCGCCAATTCAGCGCTAAACGCCTCGACGTTCGGTGCAATCACATGACTGGTATCCCCCTCCGCGTAGGTAAACGTCTCCAGCTTTTCCGTGTGAATCCAGATACCGAAGTACCAAGCGTCTTCATCGGTGTCGTATTGCTGCCAGCCCTGGGCCAACAGCGTCCGGTCGTAGTAGTAACGGTCAGCCTGATGGCTCCCCCGGTCGATGTGGCAACCCGTTCCGGTGAGCTCAAGCGAGATACGCCCTACCTTCAGAGCCTTCTTGACCCGGCGCAAGAGTGTGAGGGCCTTGGCTCGGCTGCGGCCATTACCAAGCGGGAGTGGCTGCTTAGCCCGTAATGCCAGGTGGCTCATTATCTTCGGCGCGGTGTTGTGGTTGAGCTGGCCGATGGCAGTGGTGATCTGTCGGGCGGACAGGGTGTGGTAATCACTCATGTCATGCATGGTTGGGCTTCCTTCAAATGCAAACAGCCCCTCGATGTGAGGGGCTGAATGGGGTTGTGGTTGGTTGTATTAGGGGTGGTGACAGAAGTGAACACAAGGGCTCTTGGGGGGTGACATCAATTATCGAGGGAAGACTCTTGTCATCCTCTCAAGACCAGTCGAATGTGGACTGACGGCCTACAACCATTGCTTGAGGCGGTTGACGTCTCACTGATAGCAGCGTTGGTGGCTGTGCCAAATCACCCGCTCGGCGGCAGCTTCCTGTAGCGCAGTGGTCACGATGCGGGGAAGAACCAGATTTGTTCCATCCCAGTTATCCAGGGCCAGCACGCCGGAACGCACCTGTCCTGCCAACTACGTGTCGATCTTTTGGGTCAGCTCCAGCGCGATGCGCTCATCGATATGGGCTCAGAGCATGGTAATAGTGAGCTCTGGCGCCATTAGTGGTGCTGTGGACGTTGTCATGCTCATGTGTGACTACTCCAATCTGGCGCATCATTGCTGCCATGGTTGACGTAGGCCCCGACAATCACCCGTTGCCACTCGCCGACCGGTTGGCCCGCTGCATTACAGGGGCAACGAAAGCGGGCAAAGCTAATCTCTCGTGGCAGGTGCTCACGCATGTCACGTGGACTGACAAAGAGCATGGTCTTGTACAGCACCGGGTTGGGCGCGACCAACAGATTACCGATACGCCGCCCTTCGATATCGTGGGCATAGGCGAAACCTGGCAGCATCAACTGCTGGGCGATGAGCTTTGCCAGCCCAGGATGTACACACATAGCTTCCGCCACGGCGGCCTGACTAAAGCTGTCGATGAACTCAATCATACTGAGCTCCTTTTATGTTTGATGTAAACCCAGAAGGGATGAATCGGGGGAACATGGATTACAGCATTCCACGCTCAGCCATGGAGACGACCCCTTCGGCGCCAATCACCAGGTGGTCAAGTAGGCGGACATCCACTAGCGCAAGGGCATTGCGCAGGACGTCCGTGATTTGCTTATCCGAAAGGCTGGGCTCCGGGTAACCAGAGGGATGATTGTGGGAGCAGAGGATAGCTGCACTGTTAAGCGCCAAGGCTCTCTTGACCACTTCTCTTGGATGCACACTGGCAGCAGTCAAGGTCCCGTGAAACAACTCCTCCAGGGCGATAACGCGATGTTGATTATCAAGAAACAGCACGGCAAAGGTCTCCCGCTCTCGTCCTTGAAGCAGGGTTTGCAATCGTTGAGCTGCCATCTGGTGAGAGGTGATTGCAGAACCTTTGGCAAGTCGCTTGCGGGCAACCTGGTTGGCCATATGCAGCAGGTCTTGCTCGGTCACCGGTTCGGTGACGACATAGGTGCCAGGGAATTCCCCAGCCTTGAGTTTGTGGTAACGCATTATGGGTTTCTCCAAATAAACAAAAACCCCGACACGCAGATAGCATGTCGGGGTTAAAGAGAGGTAATTGGGGCACACCTAAATAGCTGTTCCGAATAGTAGATCACCGGAGGAAGGGAACTCAGTCCAGTTTGTGCGATCTGATTAGTCGCTA
>NZ_JAPDBQ010000188.1:0-6752 GCF_027705325.1 Aeromonas sp. QDB18 | reverse complement strand
CACCGGCCAAGCGCATGGTGCAAACCTTGATTCAGCGCTACGGCGAACGTTTGCATCGTCTCATCGAGAAAGGCAAGGCCAGCGGCGAGTTGTCTCCCTCGCTTGACAACGAGGCGGCGGCAACGCTGTTCATTGGCACGATCCAGGGCTTGGCCATACTGCCTACGATGCACTCAAGCCGATGATTAGCAGCGACAGGCTGAACATCAAGGCTATTCGCGCTCATTGGGATGAAATCCTACGGCTGGCCACTTCGATCAAGCAGGGCACGGTGACGGCCTCGCTGATGCTGCGCAAGCTCGGCAGCTATCCGCGCCAAAACGGCTTGGCCGTCGCCCTGCGCGAGCTGGGGCGCATCGAGCGCACGCTGTTCATTCTGGATTGGCTGCAAAGCGTGGAGCTGCGCCGCCGCGTCCATGCGGGGCTGAATAAGGGCGAGGCGCGCAACGCGCTGGCCAGGGCGGTCTTCTTCTACCGATTGGGTGAAATCCGCGACCGCAGTTTTGAGCAGCAGCGCTACCGGGCCTGCGGCCTCAATCTGGTGACGGCAGCCATCGTGTTGTGGAACACGGTCTATCTGGAGCGTGCCACCAGTGCTTTGCGTGCCCACGGCAAGGCGCTGGACGATACGTTGCTGCAATATCTGTCCCCGCTGGGGTGGGAGCATATCAACCTGACCGGCGATTACCTATGGCGCAGCAGTGCCAAGGTCGGTGCGGGGAAGTTCAGGCCATTGCGACCGCTGCCACCGGCTTAGCGTGCTTTATTTTCCGTTTTCTGAGACGCCCCCAAACAGGCGGCCTCCGTGATGCGCGAACTGCAGGGCACCATCCTGAAAAGCGTACGCACGGTGGAAAATTATGAGAGGGGCCTGACCCGGGTGACCGAGTGGACCCAGCGGGAAAAACTGTCGGACGGCCTGCGCGGCCTGACCCGCGAGCAGGCGATCGCCTACCTGGAGCAACGCGGACAGGCTGTGGGCCAAAAATGCCTCGACATGGAACGCCAGGCGATCCAAGCCATGTTCCGGCATGTCACCAACAAGCTCGGCGCGGGCGAGACCCTGCCGGTGATCAAGGCGGATCAGCCGCAGGTACTGGGGAGCCGCGCCTATAACCCGCAGCAGGTCGCGCTAATCTGCGAACGGCTGGCCCCGCACAATGCGCTGGCCACCGAGATCGCCTATACCGCAGGCCTGCGCGCCCACGAACTTTTGACCCTCCAGCCCCGCAGCGAGCGGACGCCGGATCCGCGCCCGGCCCTGCCCACCAAATTCGAGGGCCGCGAGGACGGGAGCCGCTACGTGGTGACCGGCAAAGGGGGGCTGATCCGCGAAGTCCAGTTGCCCAGCCATCTGGCCGCCCGCCTAGAGGCGCAACGGCTCGCCACCCCGCGCCCGGTGACCGATCGGCACGTGTACTACCAGCAGCACTACGCCATCGGCGGTGGCCAGCCCTGGAGCATGGCGGTGTCCCGCGCCGCCAAGGCCGCCCTGGGCTGGAGCACCGGCGCCCACGGCCTGCGCCATGCCTACGCCCAGGAGCGGGTGACGGAGCTGCAAACCCTGGAGCACTCGCAGAAAGTGGCCAATGAAACCGTGTCCCAGGAGCTGGGGCATTTCCGGCCCGAGATAACCACCACCTACCTGCGCTGACGGTTGCCTTTCGGAAACGGCGCGGGCATTATCAAAAAGCACATTTGATTGATCGAATTGGTTATTTGATATGGAAGAACTGCAAGCGAAGTGGACGTTTGACCAGGGCGGATTTGCCAAGGCCCTGATTGCCCCCACCCCGATGGGCCAGGGCTACCACTTGCACCTAGTGAAATTCGGGAAGATGAGCGAGTCAATTGTCCTGGAACGACAACGAGGGGGCTGGCGGGTGTTCAAGAGTATCGATGCCGCGGCCAACACCGCCAACGGGATTGGCTTTCGGCGCATCGAGATCGATCTGTCCAGTCGTTGAGAACCAGGACAAAAACCAACCCCACCCACGCTCCGTGGACAACGCCCCCGTCCACAGGCCAAACCCACGGCCTGATGGACGGCCTCCGGTTCGGGCGCTTGCCCACCTCGCCAAGATCCTCTTTCTAATGACAAGCCATATCAGAAACGAACGCCCTGCGGGCGCTGTTATCTGATAAGGCTTGTTTCTGGATCACTCTGGCGAGATTTTGGAGAGGTAGCGGCTAACACTTGCCGAACCGATCCCTAAATCCTCGGCAATGTCCCGATTGCTGTACCCCAACCCCTTGAGCCGCAGTACCTCCGGTAACAGCTCAGCCGCTCTGCCGCTATCCCTTGGCCTGCCCCCGCCCTTCGATACCTTGCCCCCCTTGGCTCCTCGATGCGCCTGCACGGCGCTGAATGCGGCGGGGTTGAAGCGCTGCCAGACCCAGCGGGCAATGCTCTTGGCCGTGGCCTTGATCTCCGACACAGGAAGCGGGCCGCCCTGCTCCCGTCCAAACGCATTGGCGCTCTCACAAGCCGTTCTCACCGCATCGGCCCAAGCCTCATACCCGTTAGGCCGCCAGAACTCTCTAACGGCGCTGTAGGCCCATTCACGCACGTTGTCGAACACAGTGACGTTACGGCCTAGCCCGGTCGCTTCTTTGCGACTGCGGCGGCTGTAGGCCGACAAATCGGCATCAGGGCAGAACTCGGCGAGGTAGTCGAGGCTGTAGGGCTCGATTTGGTGCCAGACGGTGAGCCAATCGCTATGGGTAGGGTTTTTGGTGATCAGCCCTGCATACCCCATGTCAGCCCCCAGCCGCTTCGCTAGAACATGTTCTATGGCCGCCAGATAGCGCAACGGCTTTTGCCGTGCTGCACTGGTTCGGGCTACAGGGGCCGCCAGCATATACCCGATATGGGCATGGCCGTTCGTGCGGTTAACGCTGATCCAGTGCGGGGCTGGCAAGCCTGCATCCTTCCACGCGTGGTAACTGTCCGGCTTGTCCAAGTCGAACACCAAGGAGGATACATGCGGAGGCGGGTTGTACTGGATGTGGAGATAGCCCAGTGCGGTAGCCTGCGGACGAATGAGCAGCCCTGACGATTTATCATCAGTGCAGTAAGGGCGACGAGGGAGACGTTCGATGAATGCAGCAGCTAGAAGCGCTGGTTTTACCATCTGGCACCGCGCTTATTGGCGGCTCTGGGTTGTTTGATGTGATCCATGTGGTATTCTTCTTCCTGTGATTAAGTCACGGCCCCGAACTCTCTGTAATCTCCCGCCAAGTTGATTAGACAGAGATTCGGGGTTTGTCTTTTCTGGACAGTACGTTACCGCAGTCAGGCCGCCACTGGCACGTTTTTTCTTGGACGCCCACCCTTTGCACCGTTTGCCCGCGCCGCTGCGACTTTAGCGGGGGTTTTTGCCTTGCCGCCCTTCGCCCCCATCTTGGATGCAGCCCAGTTCGCCGAACCCAACAGCCCTTCCAGCAAAGCTGGCAAGTAGAGATCTGCATCCAACTTCGGAAAGTGCACTCCCAACCCTGACGGCGAGATCTCGATATCCTGTAAGTCGCTAGGCTTCGCGGCCTCCAACCCCTGCGCCAGATGAGGGGCAAAGGCCAGTTCCAAACCAGAGGACAAGGCGATCACAACCCGTCCAATTCTCCGGTCATAACGCACGCTCGTAGCAACAGGGCTGCGCTTACGCGCTTCAGAACCGCGTTTATTTGCCTGTGCGATCATTTCATCGGTTAGTTCCATGGATCACCTCCCATTGGCTTATCAGGTGAGCTTGATTGCATTGCAACTCTGCCCAGATGCGCTTCAGCGCTTTACTATCAAATCCGTAGTTTTCCCGCAGCTCAGGCCCGCCGTGATCCCCTGAGAGATTAAACACCGCCTCGCAGCCACCCCCAATCACGTGCACATGCGCCGGACGATGGTCGTTGGGATAAATCACCACTCGCCAGCCCCCAATGATCAACACCGTTGGCATTAAACAACCTAACTGTTTTGGTTTTTATTGACGCAATACTACACCCGAATGGGTGAGTTAGCGATAGGTTCAAACACCCTGCACTGGTCTCGGGGCAACCATGAAACCGGCAGCATCGACCTCGAAGCGGCTGACGCCGATCTGCTGCAGATAGAGCACCAGGGTATCGAGCTTGCGAAAGACTCTGAGCTGCTTGCTGCGCTGGGCGGCGAGGGCGCGTTCGGCCAGACCATAGCGCACTAACAGGGACCAGCCGCCGGGTTGGCCGACGGCGACCACGACACGGACGGCACCGGCAGCGACCAGTTGCACCAGGGTGGGATGGGTGATGGTTTCCATGGGGGAAATTCCGAGGCAAGGGATTGTGCGACGCAGGATGGGAGATAACGCCTCGCAAAACAAGCCATCTTGCAGGATGACAGGCAGCAAAAAGGGCGCCCGATTTAACGTAACGCCCCCTTATGCGCGGTGACTTTACTTGATTACAACATACAATGATGCTGCAAAATTTAATTCAGGTATTCTATTTCGTAGACACCAGTTCGGTTATTTATAGTAATACCTTTATAATTAGGCATCATAAAGCCAGTAACGGTCTCTTGCTTAAAAATAGCAACGCAATAATATAAGTCTTCATGTAAATGCTTGCGAGATAACGTTCCGCTATATTTTCCAAAATTATATTTTTTCGCAATATCCCTTCCAAAATCATCGCATATCAACATTATGCGATTGTCCTCAGCCTTGGCTTTAGCCTCTGCTTTCCTAGTTTCTTCTTTGCCTTCTGGTGATTCGAGATATTTTTTCTTTTCAGCCATTTCAATTTCATACTTAGCAAGCTTAACGTTTTTGATAGCCCCGGCATGCCCCTGCTCGGCCGCCTTGCGGAACCAAGTTATCGCCTGAGAATAGTCCTTCGCTACGCCCCGACCGTTGTAGTACATCGCACCCAAGTTATTTTGCGCATAGGCATATCCCTGCTCGGCCGCCTTGCGGAACAAAGTTAACGCCTGCGAATAGTCCCGTGCTACGCCCTGACCGTTGTAATACATCGCACCCAAGTCATTTTGCGCATAGGCATATCCCTGCTCGGCCGCCTTGCGGAACAAAGTTAACGCCTGCGAATAGTCCCGTGCTACGCCCNNNACGTCATTTTGCGCATAGGCATATCCCTGCTCGGCCGCCTTGCGGAACAAAGTTAACGCCTGCGAATAGTCCCGTGCTACGCCCTGACCGTTGTAATACATCGCACCCAAGTCATTTTGCGCATAGGCATATCCCTGCTCGGCCTCCTTGCGCAATTCGTCCACAGTCTGTACGCCATTCTTTGTAGAGCAAGCCGTTACACTACAAGCCAATATAATCGCGAGCGCAGCAGAGCGAACCATAAAATACAAACCAGCAGAACAGTGATTCACTTTCATAGTGCAACCTTAATTTTGCATTCAAAAAAAACAATGGTTTTCATTAATAATATATGTCATCTAGTAAAGCTTAACTAGGGAGGGTGCGAATAAGCACCCTCCACAACGAAACTGAAAAAATTAGTTTATTAAATTCAAATACTTACAAAGGCGCATTTTTATGTTTGGTGACTTATTCGCACCTTCCCTAGCTTTCAATAACTTCCATTGCACTAAACCAAATATCTGGAGACCATTTATCTGTATTTTGACTTGTACGCAGTCGCACGCGCTGATTAATCATCCCCTTAGCAATTATTGCCATATTAACCGCAGCATCTTTATATGCATGCTTTGCCATCAACCTTGATTGATAGTTAGTGTTTGTAACAATAAGATATCTCTCTCCCTCAGCGACATCTAACAAAACGCCAAAATCATTCCAGACATAACCCATACCAACCCCCAATAATAACTCCAATGTATTCATTGGTGCTCCGCCAGAGCGTTCAACGCTACAGCCATCATACGAAAACGATATGGACTAGGGAAGGTGCGAATAAGTCACCAAACATAAAAATGCGCCTTTGTAAGTATTTGAATTTAATAAACTAATTTTTTCTGTTTCGTTGTGGAGGGTGCTTATTCGCACCCTCCCTAGGCCTGAATCACCTGCTAACAACTGTTCAGTCAACAAGAAGGTGGTGCGCAACAACGTAGTTAGCAAAATGGCGCGCCGGTATCCATGCAACGAACAACATTGCGGCACAGCATCTACCAAACCTCTGTGCATAATGCCCATTATGTTCAATTGGCGATTTCGCTTATGAAAACGGCGCACTCGTCCCGTTTCGGCCCGCCAGCGCGGTAAACACGCCGTTATCCCGGCCCGTTCTGGCCGGATCGCGGCTGAAAGTTTGTGACGGTTTTTTGGGGGGAAATGCAGCCCCGGTGAGCCGATCCGGTTTCAGCCCAAAACCGGCATGAACCGCCTGTTTTTCCCTGGTGACGGGGACGCCCCCTCGCTGTCCACCGAGGACACTGCGCCCCCCGACGTTTTCCATACAGAGCCCCGTTCCTGCCGCTGTGGTTCCTTCTGCTCAACACCGGCCTTGATGAACCTCCTGTTCTCATCGATGCCTTTGCCGGACATCAGGCCGGACTGCGTCTCCCTGCCCGCAACGTTCGCAATGCTTCACACATATTTGTGTGAATAATTTGCTTTTTGCCGCCATCATATTTTGATTTTGATGACTCATATTTCGCATTCGATGTGCTATTCGCCCGAATAACCGGTTTCGCTCGGTTTTCACCGCAATCCCGGCTGTGTCCAAGCCTGAAAAACGCTTGAACACAGCCAGAATTGCGGCCTGTAGCTCATTTGCGCCGGAAAAAT
>NZ_JAPDBQ010000187.1:0-6831 GCF_027705325.1 Aeromonas sp. QDB18 | reverse complement strand
AGAGTATAAGATCACACCCAGATCGGTCGGTCAAATCCTCTTAACATTGCTTCAAAACGTTCACGATCTCGCCCTGGCGCCATCATAGACGACAAGGGGCATATTCATTATTCCAATGTGGCCTTCAACCGTATCGCCGATGAAAATGTGGAATTGCGGGCCATCAATGGCATTTTCTCTTTGCAGAATAAGGAGCAGCAACGCCAGCTCAAGGAGATCCTCAATGGCTTTGCCTATTTGCTGCCCGGCGCCAGCGCCTATATGTCCATTCCCCGTCAGCCTAACCTGCGTCCGCTGCTGGTCCAATGCACCCTGATGAGCGGACTCAGCCGCTTTGAACGCTATGTGGAAGTGGTGCTGCGTGACCCCGAGCACGCCTTCAACCCCGACATCGAAGCGCTGGCCAGCCTCTATCCCCTCACCATTGGCGAGAAGGAGCTGCTGGTGCTGATGAGCAAGGGTTACAGCAGCAACGACATCGCGGAGCTGCGCGGTGTCAAGGTGGAAACTGTGCGCTCCACCCTGATAAGGGGTGTTCAAGAAGACCGACTGCCACAGCCAGAACGAGCTCTTGCTCTTGCTGCAATCCATCTCCTGATCCATGCGGACTATGCTTGGAGTGAGCCGGACATAGTGCCCGGCTCTTGCCTCCCCTCGGGAGGCTCGTTGGGGGAAAGCGTCATGGAATCACTCAAAGCAAAGGACTACATGCAGACCAAGCCCATCACCTTCAGCGCAGAGATGATGGTACAGGCGGCGGTGGAAAAATTTCTCAACAGTCATCAGTTGGGCGGCCCCGTAGTGGACAGCCAGGGACATCTGATTGGCTGGGTCTCCGAGCAGGATTGCATCGCCGTCATGCTCAAGGAGGCCTACCACTGTGAACAGGTGGCCCAGGTCAGGGATGTGATGCGCAAGGAGGTGCTGGCAGTCGGCCCCGACACCAGCATCCTGGATCTGGCGGAGATGATGATGGGTCAAAAGCCCAAGATCTATCCTGTGGTGGAGGAGGGGCGCCTGCTCGGGGTCATCAACCGCCACAATGTGATGCAGGCCATCCACGCCCAGCTTGGCACCTGTTTCGTGCATCAGGCCAGAGTCTGAGCGGTGTTGTCTGGTTGTTTTCAAAGAGCAGGCCCCGGCCTGCTCTTTCCATCCGTGGCGGTCATGACGCCACCGGCTTGATGTGCTGGCGCGGCGCTTTAAGGCTTGCACCGCCCTGCCTCGCTCTTTAGGATCTCCCCCAGCTATCGATATGGCCCTTGATGGGCACTCTTTTAAGGAATTCGTACCTTGTCTCTCTCTATCGAGGCGCTGCGCCGCCGTCTTACCGCCTGCATGAATCTCGACGCCCGCCGTCTCTCCAGTCGACTGCACGGGGTCAAGAAGCTGCCGGAAGCCAAGCAGGCTGCCGTGCTCGAGACCATCGCCGCTGACCTGGATGTGGCACAGGCGCGCTACCAGTCCCGTCTGGCGGGCGTGCCCAAGGTCACCTATCCGGACAATCTGCCAGTCAGCCAGAAGCAAGGGGAGATCGCCAAAGCCATTGAAGAGCATCAAGTGGTGATCATCGCCGGCGAAACCGGCTCGGGCAAAACTACCCAGATCCCCAAGATCTGTCTGGCGCTCGGGCGCGGGGTCAAGGGCTTCATCGGCCACACCCAGCCACGCCGTCTGGCGGCCCGTACCGTCGCGGCCCGTATTGCCGAGGAGATGGAGTCCGAGCTTGGCCACTACGTGGGTTACAAGGTGCGCTTTACCGATCAGGTGAGCGAGCAGACCCACATCAAGCTGATGACCGACGGTATCCTGCTGGCGGAGATCCAGAATGACCGGATGCTGACCCAGTACGACACCATCATCATCGATGAGGCCCACGAACGCAGCCTCAACATCGACTTCATTCTGGGCTATCTCAAGCAACTGCTGCCCAAACGCCCGGATCTGAAGGTGATCATCACCTCGGCAACTATCGACCCGCAACGTTTCTCCCGCCATTTCAACAAGGCGCCGGTGATCGAGGTGTCAGGTCGCACCTATCCGGTGGAGGTGCGCTACCGCCCGCTCGTCAGTGATAAAAGCGACGGGCTGGAGGAGCGCGACGAACTGCAGGGGATCTTCGATGCGGTGGAAGAGCTGGCACGCGAAGGGCTGGGTGACATCCTCATCTTCATGAACGGCGAGCGGGAGATCCGCGATACTGCCGATGCCTTGCGCAAGCTCAACCTGCGCGATACCGAGGTGCTGCCGCTCTACGCCCGCCTCTCCAACGCCGAGCAGAACAAGGTGTTTCAGCCCCACGCCGGTCGGCGTATCGTGCTGGCCACCAACGTGGCGGAGACCTCGCTGACGGTGCCGGGCATTCGTTACGTCATCGATCCGGGTACGGCCCGCATCAGCCGCTACTCCTGGCGTACCAAGGTGCAGCGCTTGCCCATCGAGCCGGTCTCCCAGGCCAGTGCCAACCAGCGTAAAGGGCGCTGCGGTCGGGTGGCGGATGGTATCTGTATCCGCCTCTACTCCGAGGAGGATTTCAATAGCCGTCCCGCCTTTACCGACCCCGAGATCCTGCGCACCAACCTGGCATCGGTCATCCTGCAGATGCTGGCGCTCGGCCTTGGCAATATGGAGGCGTTCCCCTTCGTCGAGCCACCCGAGTCACGCCATATCAAGGACGGTCTGATCCTCTTGAAAGAGCTGGAGGCGGTGCGTGAGCTGCCCGCCACCGGCGATCGCGAAGCGAAACTTCAGTTGACCGAGACCGGTCGCCAGCTCTCGCGCATTCCCCTTGATCCGCGTCTGGCGAAGATGGTGATCAGCGCGGCGCAGACCGGCTGCCTGAGCGAGGTGATGGTGATCACTGCCGCCCTCAGCATTCAGGATCCCCGCGAGCGGCCCATGGAGAAAAAGCAGGCCGCCGACGAGCAGCACAGACGTTTTGAGGACAAGGAGTCCGACTTCCTCGCTTTTGTTAACCTGTGGAATTACCTGAAAGAGCAGCAGGATAGCCTTGGCAGCAATCCATTCCGCCGCATGTGCCAGAAGGAGTTTCTCTCCTACCTGCGGGTACGTGAATGGCAGGACATTCACTTCCAGCTGCGTCAGACGGTCAAGGAGCTGGGTTTTAAAACCAACCAGGAACCGGCAGACTTCAAGACGGTGCACTGCGCGCTCTTGACCGGTCTTTTGAGCCATATCGGCAACAAGGATCTGGAAAAGCCCGAGTTTCTCGGGGCCCGCAACGGCCGCTTCCACCTGTTCCCGGCCTCGGGTCTGTTCAAGAAGCCGCCCAAGTGGGTGATGGCCGCAGAATTGGTGGAGACCTCGCGCCTCTACGCTCGCATCAATGCCAAGATTGAGCCCGAGTGGGTGGAGCCGCTGGCAGGCCACCTCATCAAGCTGCACCACAGCGACCCACATTGGTCGAAGAAAAACGGCGCCGTAATGGCCAAGGAGAAGGTGACGCTGTATGGTCTGACCTTGGTCAACGAGCGCACCATCAACTTCAGCCGTATCGATCCGGCGCTGTGCCGCGAGCTCTTTATCCGCCGCGCCTTGGTGGAGGGGGATTTCGAGACCCGTCACCGCTTCTTCAGCGATAACCGCAAGCTCCTGGCCGAGGTGGAGGCGCTGGAGCACAAATCCCGTCGGCGCGACATCCTGGTGGATGACGAGGACTTGTTCCGCTTCTACGATGCTCGTTTGCCGGAGGAGGTGATCTCCGCCCGCCACTTCGACAAGTGGTGGAAAGAGGCGCAAAAGCGGGATCCCGAACTGCTCAACTTCGAGAAAGAGATGCTGATGAAGGGGGATGCGGCCCACATCAGCGATCTCGACTACCCCAACTTCTGGCAGCAGGGGCGCCTCAAGCTCAAGCTGACCTATCAGTTCGAGCCGGGGGAGGCGGCGGATGGCGTGACCCTGCATATCCCGCTGCCGCTCCTGAATCAGGTGGAGGTGAAGGGGTTCGAGTGGTTGATCCCGGGGCTGCGTCATGAGCTGCTCGTCGCTCTTATCAAGTCGATGCCCAAGCCGATGCGCAAGAACTTCGTGCCAGCGCCGAACTATGCCGATGCGCTGCTCGCCAGCATCAACCCCGAGCAGGGGCCGCTGTTGGACGAGATGGAGCGTCAGCTGCGCCGCATGACCGGCGTGACCGTGCCCCGTGAATCCTGGGATTGGGCTGCGGTGCCCGATCACCTGAAACTCACCTTCCGGGTGGTGGACGACAAGCACAAGAAGGTGGCGGAAGGCAAGGATCTGGAGGCCTTGAAAGAGTCCCTGCGTGGCAAGGTGCAGGAGACCCTGTCACAAGTGGCGGACGATGACATCGAGCAGTCTGGCCTCACCCTGTGGAGCTTTGGCGAGCTGCCCCAGGAGTACAGTCAGAAGCGGGGCGGTTTCGAGGTGAAAGCCTATCCGGCCCTGGTGGATCAGAAGGATTCGGTCGCCATCCAGCTGGTGGAAAGTCCTGTGGTGCAGCAGCAGCTGATGTGGGCTGGCCAGCGTCGGCTGCTGCTGCTCAACGTGCCATCTCCCATCAAGTACCTGCAGGAAAAGCTGCCCAACAAGGCCAAGCTCGGGCTCTATTTCAACCCGTTTGGCAAGGTGGCCGAGCTTATCGATGACTGCATCGCCTGTGGCTGTGACAAGCTGATTGAGCAGCACGGCGGCATGGCGTGGGACGAAGCCGGCTTTGAGGCGCTCAAGGAGTATGTCCGCGCCGAGCTCAACGATGCGGTGGTGGAGGTGGCCAAGCAGGTGGAAGCCGTGCTGACCCTCTCCCATGAGATCAAGAAGCGGCTCAAAGGCAAGATGCAGCTCGACACGGCCTTTGCCATGTCGGATATCCAGTTGCAGCTGGGCAACCTCATCCACAAGGGCTTTGTCACGGAGACCGGCTGGCAACGGCTGCCTGACTTGCTGCGCTACCTGCGGGCCATCGAGCGGCGCCTCGAGAAGCTCGCCATCGATCCCAACCGGGATCGGGTCTACATGCTCAAGGTGCACAGCGTGGAGTCGGAGTACAAGGCACTGCTCGCCAAGATCCCCAAATCCCAGCTGATCCCGGCCGAGGTGGCCAATATCCGCTGGATGATCGAGGAGCTGCGAGTTTCCTTCTTCGCCCAGCAACTGGGGACGCCATACCCTATCTCGGATAAACGGGTGCAGAGCGCCATTGCCCAGTGCTAAGCTGCTATCTATCTGTTTTCTGAGCCATAGTGTGAAAGCAACGAGACGCCAAAGGGAAGGGAGGCCGTCATATGCTGGGGATCTGGTTGGGGGTGGCACTGGTCAACATCAGCGGGTATCAACCCATTGCGGAACAAACCTGGGTGCAGCTCAACCCGGAGTTCTATCCGGTGCAGCGCCCCGTGCCGCCCATTTTTGCGGCCTGGCGGGGCAATCAGTTTCCCCCACTTAAACAGAGAAAGAAGAATGGCCGCTGGCAGATCCTCTTTCCTGCCCGGCTGGTGCCCCCCTTCGATCTGTTCGAAGGGGAGGCCCAGCTCTCCAAGGCTTACCTGGCCAGGCTGAAGCGCATCGATGAGATGGCCTATGGAATGGCTCCCCACCAATCAGTACTGCAAGCCGCCTCCTCGGCCCCCTCGTTCGAAGTCCCGGGCGCTGTCGCCTTTGTCGCCGAGTTCTCCCTGCCCCGGGAGAGGAAGATGCGGATGCCTCTGGGGGAGCCCTTGCTCGCACGGCTTGGGGGGCTGGTCCCCACACAGGCCTTGGCAAGACAGGGAGATGCACAGCCCATGGCCACCGCAGATTCTGCCCCTGAGCAGGCGACCCTGATTCTTTCCGCCACGGCGGCAGGGGAGGCATCGCGGGTTTGTCATCAGGTGGCGCCGGGAGAAACCCTGTGGCGCATTGCAAGCCAGCTTCAGTCAAAGGAGGCCGGCGGCTCGGATACTTACAGTTATCTGCTGGCGCTGGTGCAGGAAAATCGTGACAGGATGGCCAAAGGGATCCAGGTACAGGCCGGGCAGCGCCTCTATTGCCCGAAAGCGCAGACTCTGGCGCAATTCGATTCCCTGAGCCCGGCCCAGCGACAGCAGCAGTTTGCCCGTCTGGAGCAGGGGCGCTAGGGGATGGCGAGAGGCGTGGTGGAGTGCCTCTTGGCCAAAGAGGAGTGACGCGGGTTCTTTCCTTGTATCCCCTCCGGGCCCGTGCTAGTATTCGCGCTCGTTTTGCGAGGTGCTGACCGGTCGCAGTCAACACCATACATTCATCTTAAAAGAGATAATCACTATGTCTTTCGTATTCCAAGCTGAAGTCCGTTCTGACCTGGGGAAAGGTGCGAGCCGCCGCCTGCGTCATGCTGACCTGGTTCCTGCCATCGTTTACGGTGCAGGCAAAGAAGCCGTGTCCGTTACCCTGGACCACAAGAAGCTGATCCTGGCCCAAGAGAAGCCGGAGTTCTACTCCTCCGAGCTGACCCTGGTCATCAACGGTGAAGAAGTCAAAGTGAACGTGAAGGCTATCCAGCGTCACCCGGTTCGCTACAAGCTGGTTCACCTGGATTTCGTTCGCGTCTAATCGACAACGAACTTTCCTGTGAAGAGGCCACCCAATCGGGTGGCCTCTTTGTTTTTACAGCAATATCCTGCTGTTTTCACCTATTCTGCTGCTTGTCCTGGCAGGTAGCTATCTGCTGGGCAATGCACTGATCGAGCGCGAGCTCTATCGCGTTCACAGTGATGAGAGCACCTTCCTGGCGCTTGCCAGCGGCCGCCTTGACGGCGAGCTTCTGCCTTTGAGCTGAACAGGATGCTCACCAGTTGGAAGAAAGACCCAGAAATGGCCTTTCTGGCCGAGGCATAT
>NZ_JAPDBQ010000186.1:0-6889 GCF_027705325.1 Aeromonas sp. QDB18 | reverse complement strand
TGTTTGGAGACAGCCAGTTTACCAGCACCCTGTCTGTCAACTTCCACTTCCCCAAGATCCCGCGAAGAACCTAAAAAAGGGCCTTCTGTTTCAGAAGGCCCTTTGTCATTTATGCAAACAGCAGTTGGGTCAGATAACCCATCATGACGGCCATCCCCAGTATTACGGTCAGGAACGCCACAATCATAGGTGTTCTGAACATCGACTTGAGCAGGATCACCTCGGTCAGGCTGGCCCCCGCACTACCGATAATCAGTGCCATCACCGCCCCCATGCCCATTCCTTTGCCCAGCAATACCGATGCCAGAGGGATAACGGCTTCTGCCCGGATATAGAGTGGAATACCCACAACTGCGCTGAATGGGATCGCCAGCGGGTTGTCTACCCCGGCGTGGGCCGCTATCCACTCGGCGGGGATGAAACCATAGATAAATGACCCTATCAGCACCCCCAGCAACAAGTAAGGCAGCACTTCTTTGAATTGTTGCCAGGCATCGATACGCGCTTTGGCGAAGGCCGTGGGAATGACTGGGGCCTGGGTCAGTGCCGCAGTGCCATCTGCGCAGCAAGAGACAGTTGGCGCGGCCTCATCGGGTTGCGCAGTACAGCAAGATGCCTGAGCTTTTAGCGGTTTGACGGACTTGATAGCATTGCTTGAGCAGCAGGCTGTTGCACTCACACTTGCAGGTTCTTGTGTAGTGGTGTCACAACCGGTGCCACAGCTGCTTTGCTTGGCCTCTTTGGGGTCAATGACATGACGCTCAAACCCCAGCATGTCCAGCAGCATACTCGCCAGTACAGAAACGCCTGCTGCAATCACGGCATACAGTACCGTCACTTTCCAGCCGAAAGTGGCCCACATCAAGCCGATGATGATCGGGTTGAGCAGCGGCGAGACAAACAGGAAGGTCAGGGTTGGCCCAAAACCGGCTTTGGCAGACAAGAGTCCGCGCAGCATAGGAATGGTTGAGCAACTGCAAAAAGGGGTCAATGCCCCCAGTACCGCAGAAATCAAATAGCCTCTGCCTTTTCGTGCCCCCAGCATGGCTTGAATCTTGGCGTCGGGTATCTTCTGGCGGATCAAGCTGACCCCGGCACTGATCACCAGGAACAGTACAGAGAGCTCAAAGGCCAGGAACAAAAACATCTGAGATGCATCTGTCAGCATGGTTAACCAATCATTCATCTTCATATCCTCTTTGATTTACTACATTTCCAGAATAATCGAACAATTGGGGTGGTCAAGATATTTCTGGTATTATCGAAATATGTTTCATCAAGGAGAGCGAGCTATGGAGTTGGAAGAGGTTGCCAAGGCATTGAAAGAGCTGGGTCATCCGACCCGTTTGTTCATTTTCAAGCATTTGGTCAAGGCGGGAGAACAGGGCCTGCCTGTCGGAGAGTTGCAAAAGCAGCTCGCCATTCCCGCATCGACCCTGAGCCACCACATTGCCGCACTGGTCTCGGTGGGTCTGGTCAAGCAGAACCGGGAGAGCCGTACTCTGCTGTGCGTCTCTCAATACGAAGTGCTGGAAGAGATCATCGCGTTTTTCCGTGAAGAGTGTTGTGTAAACAGCACCTGTACCTAAATAAATCAATGGCAAGGTCTGGGTGGGTTGATCATTTCAACTATTCTTGTATAGTTGTACTCATGAAATGAATGAAGAGGTTCAAATGAATAAAGATACAGCCACTAAAGTCTTCGAGTCTCTCGCATCCGGTATCCGCCTCGATGTATGGCGTCTGCTGGTCAAGGCAGGGCTGGAGGGTATGGTCGCTGGCCAGCTTGCCAGTGAACTGGATATCGCCCCGAACACTCTTTCATTCCATCTGAAAGCCATGCTGCATGCAGGCCTTGTCTCGGTGGAGCAAGAGGGCCGTTTCTTGCGTTACCGCGCCAATATTCCCCTGATGCTCGACTTGATCGGTTACCTCACCGAAGAGTGCTGCTATGGCAATCCAGAGCAGTGCTCGGATATGCGCAGCGCGGCCAATTGTACCCCTGAGGTGCTCCCCCCCGTTCATACCTGCACCAACAAGGAAAGTTGCTCATCATGAATATCTTGTTCCTATGCACAGGCAACTCTTGCCGTTCCATTCTGGCAGAGGCGACCTTTAACCACCTGGCTCCAACCGGTTGGCATGCCATGAGTGCCGGTAGTCAGCCAACCGGTGAGGTACATCCTCGTTCACTGGCGTTATTGACCCACGAAGGTATCGACATCAGCGGATTGCACAGCAAATCTTGGCATGAGCTGCCGGTGACGCCAGATGTTGTGATCAGTGTGTGTGGTAACGCGGCCAATGAAACCTGTCCTGTCTATTTGGGGCCTGTATTGCGAGCCCACTGGGGCGTAGATGATCCCGCTCATGTGACCGGCAGCGAGGAGCAGATAGCGCTCGCCTTTCACTGTGCATACTCGACGCTGAGAAAGCGTATCGAAGCCCTCTTGTCGCAGGATGTATCCCGTTTTTCCAATGATCGCGAGGGGCTGAAAGCAGCTCTGGATACGATTGCCACCGAGATTAAGTGAGGAAGAAATCATGAGACTGATACAGGTATTCGACCCTGCCCTGTGCTGCTCCAGCGGTGTATGTGGCGCAGATGTTGACCAAAATCTGGTGATCTTTGCTGGTGATGCCGAGTGGCTCAAGCAGCAGGGTGGCTCTTTATACCGATTCAACCTGGCACAACAGCCTCTGGTCTTCGCTGAAACCCCGGCAGTATCTTCCTTCTTGGAACTGACAGGGGAAGAAGGATTACCGGTGACGCTGGTTGATGGTCAGGTGGTACTCACTGGTCGTTATCCCAGCCGCGCTGAGCTGATCCGCTATGCAGGACTGGAGTTGCCGAAAGCACCAGAAAGCGATGGTGCCGACGTTGAACAGCCAGAAGCTGAGTCCAACAAAGCCGGGGCCATCAAAGGGATCGTCAAGAGTGGATGCTGCTCCGGTAGCAGTGGTTGCTGCTAAGCACCATCGTGTGGTTGGAAAGATCTCTGTTTGCTTTATGGCCTCGTTCTTCCTGATAGGAGTCTCTCATGTCCCCGTTTCTGAACTACTCGTTTCTCAATGATTCGCCCCCATTTCTCTTCTTCACCGGTAAAGGTGGGGTGGGTAAAACATCGCTGGCCTGTGCCAGTGCGGTTGCCTTGTGTGACAGTGGCAAACGGGTACTGCTGGTCAGCACGGATCCGGCTTCAAACGTAGGCCAAGTGTTCGACACCCAGATAGGGAACCAGATCACCAGGATCCCGCAAGTCGATGGGTTATCAGCACTGGAGATTGACCCGCAAGCCGCCGCGCAAGCCTATCGCGAACGTATCGTTGGCCCAGTGCGCGGCAAGCTGCCCGAAAGCGTGGTACGCAGTATTGAAGAACAGCTCTCCGGTGCCTGCACCACAGAGATCGCCGCCTTTGACGAGTTCACTGCGCTCTTGACCGACAGCAGCCTGGTGGGGGAATACGACCACATCGTGTTCGATACGGCACCGACCGGTCACACCATCCGTCTGTTGCAATTGCCGGGGGCATGGAGCGAGTTTCTGGAGCAGGGCAAAGGCGATGCTTCCTGTCTGGGGCCATTGGCTGGACTGGAAAAGCAGCGCAGCCAATATGCTGAGGCCGTTGCAGCACTCTCTGATGCCGGGAAAACACGGCTGATCCTGGTCGCCCGCGCGCAAGCCTCGACCCTGCGGGAAGTGGCACGTACCCATGACGAACTGGCGACCATCGGTCTTGCCAATCAGCAACTGGTTATCAATGGCATCTTCCCGCAAAGCGAGCTGGTTGATGATCCCTTGGCAACAGCCGTATGGCAACGTGAGCAGCAGGCTATGGCTGATATGCCAGCGCTGCTGGCAAGTTTGCCACAAGACAGAGTGCCGCTGTTAGCGACCAATCTGGTGGGCGTGGACAGCCTGCGCCAGTTACTGGGTGCAGCATCGGTCACTGGGACTTATGAGGTTGAGAGCGCAACCACTGAACCACACCCCGGATTGAAGCAACTGGTCGATGAGCTGGCCAGCGATGGCCACGGGCTCATCATGCTGATGGGCAAGGGCGGTGTGGGTAAAACTACCCTGGCTGCGGCAGTGGCGGTGGAGCTTGCTAGTCGAGGCCTGCCGGTTCACCTGACCACCTCAGATCCCGCCGCCCATTTGGGGGAGACACTGGCAGGGGCACTGCCCAGCCTGGAGGTCAGCCGTATCGATCCCCACGCCGAGACCGAGCGTTACCGTGCTCAGGTGCTGGCTACCAAGGGGGCGAGTCTGGATGCCCAGGGTCGCGCACTGCTGGAAGAAGATTTGCGTTCCCCCTGCACCGAAGAGATTGCCGTGTTTCAGGCCTTCTCGCGGATCATTCGCGAGGCTGGCAAGCGCTTCGTGGTGATGGATACGGCGCCCACTGGCCATACCCTCTTGCTGCTTGATGCGACTGGTGCCTATCACAGAGAGATCGCCCGTCAGATGGGTGGCAAAGGGCTGCACTTCACCACCCCCATGATGCAGCTGCAAGACCCGAAACAGACCAAGGTGATGATCGTCACCCTGCCCGAGCCCACCCCGGTACAGGAGGCGGCCAACTTACAAGCTGACCTGCGCCGCGCCGGTATCGAGCCATGGGCCTGGGTAGTCAATCACATGTTGGCCCCGGCCAGTGTCACCTCGCCACTGCTGGCCCAGCGAGCGTATCGCCAGCAGCCCCATATCGAAGCGGTCAAGCAGGAGCATGCCAAGCGTTATGCCGTGGTGCCCTTGCAAGCTGTCGAGCCGGTGGGCGTGAAAGCGCTGCAAGATTTATGTCACCCCATCTACAAGGAGATGTGAGATGCAACGTCCGTTCAATGTGCTCTTCCTTTGCACCGGCAATTCGGCCCGCAGCATCATGGCGGAGGCGCTACTCAACCGGCTCGGTCAGGGCAACTTCAAGGCGTTTAGTGCTGGCGTCTCCCCGAAAGGGGAGATACACCCACTGACCCTTGAATTGCTGGCGCAACACAATCTGGACACCAGCACCCTGCGCAGTAAAGGCTGGGAAGAATTTGCCCACCCAGATGCCCCCAAGATGGATTTTATCCTGACGGTATGTGACCAGGCGGCAGGCGAGCAGTGCCCGGCATGGCCGGGGCAGCCCATCACCGGCCATTGGGGCTTTAGTGACCCGGCTGCCGTGACAGAGAGTGATGCGGCGCAATGGGCGGCGTTCAACAAGGCTTATCACGAAATCGGCAACCGACTGCGGATCTTTCTGAGCCTGCCACTGAACAAACTGGATCGCATCTCGCTGCAACAAGCGATGCGTACCATCAACCTATCTTCACCCACCTAACGTTCTCAATGAGACATGGAGTCGCTGTTTATCATGCACCCGTTTGACATCCTGAACCTGGATAATGGCGCCCGCCTTATCTTCACCCCCTGCCCTGGCACCAAGGAGGCTTCCTTGCAAGCCTCCCTCAAGACCCTGCAAGCCGCAGGGGCAGATGCGGTGGTCACCATGATGCCCGATGCCGAGCTTAGCGAATTCAAGGCCGATAGCTTGCCCGCAGAGTGCGCCGCGTTGGGGCTGGCCTGGTTCCAGCTGCCGGTAGAGGACGATTGTGCCCCCGAAGCGCCCTTTGCCGCTGCCTTTGCCAACCACAAGGCAGATCTGCTGGCGCGTCTGGCGGCGGGTCAGACCCTGGCCATTCATTGCCGTGGCGGCTCGGGTCGTACCGGGCTGATGGCGGCCATCTTGCTGCTGGAGGCGGGCTACGCCCCCACACAGGTCAAGTCGCTTGTGCAAGGGCTGCGCCCTAAGGCGCTGACCCTGGCGCCCCACGTTCACTACCTCAATACCCACTACTCATTCGCCGGTTAAGGAAAACAGCATGACTATCAAAGTTGGTATCAACGGTTTTGGCCGCATGGGCCGTCTCTCATTTCGCGCCGCCTTCGACTGGGCGGATGTGGAGTTTGTGCGCATCAATGACCCGGCTGGCGATGCCGCCTCTCTGGCACACCTCATCACCTTCGATTCAGTCCATGGCCGCTGGCATCATGAAGCCAGCAGCGATGGGGACGAGATGGTGATCGGTAACCATCGCATCCTCTGCACTCGCAACAAAGAGATCGGTCAGACTGACTGGTCTGATTGTGATGTGGTGATCGAGGCTTCCGGCAAGATGAAAACCAAGGCCCTGCTCAATGCTTATCTAGCGCAAGGGGTGAAGCGTGTTGTGGTGACAGCTCCGGTCAAGGAAGAAGGTGTCCTGAACGTCGTCATGGGAGTCAACCACCACCTCTACGACAAGGCGCAGCATCCCATAGTGACGGCTGCCTCCTGTACCACCAACTGCCTGGCGCCAGTGGTGAAGGTGATCCATGAGCAGCTCGGCATCAAGCACGGCTCCATGACCACCATTCATGACATCACCAACACCCAGACCATTCTGGATGCCCCCCATGCTGACCTGCGCCGTGCCCGCGCCTGCGGCCTGAGCCTGATCCCCACCACCACGGGTTCTGCCACCGCCATCACCCATATCTTCCCCGAGCTCAAGGGCAAGCTGAACGGTCATGCGGTGCGGGTGCCGCTCGCCAACGCCTCCCTCACCGACTGCGTGTTCGAGGTGAACCGCCCTACTACCGAAGCCGAAGTCAATGACTTGCTCAAGGCTGCCGCTATGAGTGAGCTCAAGGGGATCATGGGCTATGAAGAGCGCCCCTTGGTGTCGGTGGATTACAAGACGGATCCGCGCTCCTGCACCATAGATGCACTCTCCACCATGGTGGTCAACGACACCCAGGTGAAGATTTACGCTTGGTATGGGCGTTGTTGCCCAAATCAGCTCGACCTGAATGGAACTTTTGGTGAAGCCCATGATCTGATCACCAAATCCCTCTTC
>NZ_JAPDBQ010000185.1:0-6910 GCF_027705325.1 Aeromonas sp. QDB18 | reverse complement strand
AGCAGCGAAAATCGATACAGAACAGGACCTTAGAAGGAATTTCAAATGAAGTGTTTTCTTAAGGTCCTGTATATGAGCCGTGATAAAACCTTATTTCCAGAATGCTTAATTACTCGCCGCGAATCGAACCTACAGCCCTATACAAAAAAACGAGCACAAAAAAGTGCTCGCTAAGTTGTCATGATTTAATGCTTACTAGCAGGTAGATCCTGGTGTACAGGAGTAGTGACTGCTATGACTCGCATGACTTGCATGGCTAACATGACTGCTATGATAGGCGCTAAGAAAACCATCACTATAACGTGTTAAGGTAATAACACGTTCAACAGCGGAATTATTAGTATGTATTGACTGAGCTATTTCTTCTCTGGTGTAGTTGCTAGCAGATGCAACGGTTGGTGCAAGCATCATTGCTACAGCCAACACGCCCGTAACGATTTTTTTGATACCATTACTGTCCCTTAGTTTCGTGTTAATCTTGAAAGATGGCAATTCCATAATATACCCCTATAGTGGTTTTATATTCTTGAGCTCAGTCAACAAAAACTTGCTATTTGTTGATGAGAAGAACCCCGCGCATTCACTTTGTTTTGAACAACATTTGCATTTTTCACTATATACAGTTTTAAAGTCACTTATGCTCTGCTTACAATGGTTCCAAATATCCTTGTCTACAATACAGAATGGCAAGTTAAATACCGAAACAGTCATACCAAAACGAGATAACGTCTTAACTGCGCTACCAAGCACCTCCATATAATCCACTGGGTCTATCCACAATTCGGAATAGTTCATTTTTGCGAACCCCATGTTTTCCATCCCCATAAAGGCAACATGTCCTACGAAAGGTAAGTTCCGGTGTATAAATTCAACTAACAGATCCAAATCTTCTATAGTCTGCTTGTGCAATACAACTCGCAGTTCGATGTCGATGTTATTTCGCTTACATTCGTAAAGCCCTGCTACAGTTTGATCGAATGCGCCTTCTGATTGCACGATGTAATCGTGGATATCTGGTGTTGCGCCGAACAACGGGACACAGACGAAGAGGTTTTTGGTTATGTTACCAAGAGCATGAGTAAAATCCCCATAAGCAAACAATCGCCCATTGGAAAGCAGCTGGATACCGGTGCTCGGAAACTTGGTCTTTATAAGTTCGATGACCTCCAGCAAGCCTTCTTTAATCATCGTCGGCTCTCCACCTGTAATCCCCAGCACCTCTGGCGCATCTTTGGTGCGGATCAAGGACAGGATTTCTTTGAGCTGGCTAGTCGCAGTTTCTTTCAAAAATGGCTTGGGAGGCTGTGGACACATGATACAATAGTTATTACAAGCATCGGTAACAAACAGGGCATTGTTCAGCGAGTTAGGATTGAACAGCACTCGAATTTTTCCTGCTGTATTAATGGATACTATTGAGCCGTCAACAAGATACTCAAAATCATCAATTTCCAGAACTGATGCAGCACCCAGAAAGATCTTGTTCGGCTGGCATATTATCAATTTGGCTGCTGATGCGAGTACGTGATCAACTGCCCCTCCATCGTACAGATAAAACAAATTTTTCCCTACATAGTCATCGGACCAACAGTTAACCGCCAGTGCTATTTGCTCTGTGTACTGTATGTCATCAATGTCTGATATCGGCTTAAAATTAATTTTTACTACGCTCATGTCAGCCCCTGATCCATGACATCAAAATGTCTTTTATTTTGGTATCACTATGGATCCATAGTGAGATCACATGTTTGATGATTTCACGATTCCTATGGCAATAAGCGTCTGTTGGTCGATGGCCTATCACATCACCCTGCGTTTGATGCCTACGCACAGGCTCTGCCCCACAAAATGGGGAGAAGGCACAATCGCTACAACCTGTAAGTGATTCATTGAGTGCTGCCGATGCCACAAGCTGCATACCTTCACCAAAAAACAGACTCTGGTAGTCATCCTTGAGCACGTTACCAAGCAAAAAAGTGTCATCATCCATTTCTGCCAACATCCGTGACTCATCACTTGGGTAAACGTTACCGTTATAGTTGTAAACAGTGACATTAAAGCCTGTACCTGTTGGGCTTTGCAGATCAACAAAGCCAATTGCCCAAGGGGTTAGCAATTTTTTCAAGATCAGGCCCGTGAAGCTTTCAACAAAGAACGTACCAGACAAGTTGATCTGGATGATGTAGTCCAGCACCTCTTTGTAAAAGGCTAGAAACTCTTCTGTGCTGTAGCCGACTTTACTTGCTGCCTTGTCCGCAAATCCGTAAGGGTTCAACTCGCGAATGAAGATGTTATTTAAACCGCTCACGACGTACTCATCCACAATTTCTCGTGGGTACTTGAGCGACATCTTTGTTGTGGTCATCAATGCAGACAAACAGTCTTTACCCAGCACGGCTCTCGCCAGCCTGAAGCTTTCCTTAGTCTTTTCGTAGCTATTGCCGCCAGACGTTGCCCTGTTATGATTATGCAGAAAGCTTGGCCCGTCGAGCGACGTTGAAATATTTATTTTGTGCTCTTTGAAGAATTCCAATGTTTCTAGGGTGACATGTGACAAGTTGGTGCAGATCACATAGGTAATCTCTTTACCTATTGCTTCATTTTTCTGCTTGGTGAGCTGGACAGCTTTCTTAACCTGCTCAATGGCCAACAGCGATTCTCCCCCCTGGAATTCCATGGTAATAGCTCTAGAAGGACACTGAAGCATCACATCGATTGACTTGGCAAGCACCTCATCACTCATGTCATAGATGTGCTTGTCTGCATTTTCTGATTTTCTAGTCACTTGGCAATATATGCAACTGTGGTTGCATCGAAGGGTCATGCAAAAAATATGTAATTTACTGAAGTTAAGAATGAACTCTTTCTTAGTTTTCAGTTTTGAAGCCAAAACTTCAAGCCCCAGCATGGCCTGTCCATGGTACAAAAAGCTCTTCGATTTTAGCTTTCGATATAACTTGGATGTATGATCAATCCGCTTGTACACCAAATCCTTTAACTGAACAGGCGTCAGCACTTCCCACTCGCCAAAATCATTACTTATAAAGTAATCACCATTGAGTTTTGAAAAGTGAAATGGCATAAGGCTATAACCAGATTGATCCTTATACTCGGAGGGCGACTTAAATTTTTCCATGTTACTGCCCCTTGCCTGCTGTACTCAATGTGGCACTATATTGGAGCAAATAATTCAAAAATGAATTAATAATCTCTCTTTTCTCGTCACAATTGTATTTTTCGTCAACACAGATACTCAGGCTAGCCGTGTCCTTATCTCGACCAACATCAACTTTAAGATATTGCTTGAACGCCTTTCTACCGACACTAATTGACTGCATCGTGTATATTGAGAGGGGTAATTTAACTTTCATATATTACCCCCTGAGAGAAAGAATATCGAGTTTATCGTCAACGTATGAGAGTGCTAGATTCGGTTTCGTCAAGGCTTTGTTGGTAGCTTTAAGTCCTTTCGCAGCCTCTGAGAATGCAGCCTTTATGATGACCTCTCGAATTTCCTTTGTTTCTGCTTGGACAAGGAACCGCATCTCTTGGTCTATGAGGTTGTTGACAAAATCCCCACACACCTTTGTCAGTAAGGTGTGTGCATTACCACATTCATTATTTTTTAACGAAAGATGTACGATGAAATTATTATCATCTTCGGAGATAAAAACATAAAAATAATCCGTACATTCATATGCTACTTTTATTAAAGTTTCGCGTATATATGCAGATTTTGATATAAAAACTTTTCCGATAATGCCCAACTCATGATTAATCACTTCAATATTCATTATCTCATCCCATTCATTGGACCTGTTTCAATTAAATCACTTTCACTTTAAGTAAAAATATTTAATTTTCTATACAACACCAATAAAGGTTAAATTGTTTATATGACTACATTTTCATTATAACCGTCATTCCGCACCTAATTTTGGCTTTTTCAGTGCTTGACGGCGATCGGCCGTTCTGATCTATTACTACTTTTTGCATGTAGTGGTCAAGAAAAATTGGCCACGGTTTTGTGTGCCGCCCAGAACATCCTCTCGGATTCGTTTGGGGGCAGCCCGCCATTGTAGCTATGGAAGATGCGAACAAGTCCCTGATATGAGATCATGTTTGTCATCTGGAGCCATGAAAAAGGGTTCATCATGAGTCATCAGCTCACCTTCGCCGACAGTGAATTCAGCAGTAAGCGCCGTCAGTGGCTAATAACATCATGTCGATCAGCCAATAACATCATGCCGATCACCGTTTTTCTGCCCGCGTTTATAGCGTCTTTCTTTTACTCCGCCTGATCGGCTTCGGTCAAGTTGGCACCCTGTTTTCTCATCGATTCTCCCGTTAAGGTCACGCGCACTGCTCTGTGGATCAATCGGTCCAGGATTGCCTCGGCGAATGTTGCCTCTCCGATCATTCCGTACCACTTCTCCACCGGCAATTGGCTCGCCACTATCGTTGAGACTTTGCCGTAGCGGGTATCGATGATCTCCAGTAGGTTGCTGCGTTCGCTCGCGTCCAGCATCTCCATGCCCCAGTCATCCAGGATCAACATTCCTATGTGACTTACTTGCTCCAGCAGTTTCGGATAGCTGCCATCCGCTTGTGCCAGTCGCATCTCTTCGAGCAGGGTTTTCAGCCGGTAATACCGCACGCCCACTCCTTGCCGGATAAAGTAACGACCCAGAGCACACGCCAGGTAACTCTTGCCACAGCCTGCCGCGCCCGTCAGCAGCAGATTTTGTTGATGACTCAGCCAGTGTCCTTCCAGCAGTTGGCGGATCTGCGCTTGGCTCACGCCTCGACCCGCCCGATAGTCGAGCTGCTCCACCTGTCCGGCGAGCCGGAACCGGGCTTGCTTCTCCAAACGGTTGGTTTTCCTCTGCTCCCGTTGCACCAGCTCATGGCTCAGTAACAGTTGCAGCCGCTCTTCAAAACCCATATCCAGGTACAGCATGCTCTGGGCCTGCTGCTGGTTCAGGGCCTGTTTCATACCGCTCAAGTGCAGGCGGCTTAGTTGTTCATTGAGGTGTAATTGCATGGGCTTCTCCTGAGCTGTGGGGGTTAGTGGAAGTAGTGCTCGCCATGGACATTGTCATGACGGATGTCTTGCAGCGGATCCTGTCGCTTGCTGGCGATGGGTTGTTGCTCGAGGCCGTTCTTGAGCATGCTGCGGATGTTGTGCAGCCGGTTGGCGCCGGTCAGGTAACCCCGGAGGCAGGCCGCTTCCAGCCGCTCCTTGCCATAGGTTTTGCTCTGCCCCAGCAAGGCCAGACAAGGTCGCACCGCTTGCGCCGGGTGTGCCACATTCCGGATAAAACCATCCACCCAATGCGTGGTGTAGGGTCCGATGGATACCGCCCAGCCGAGCAGACGCTCGGGCGACCATTCCAGCAGCGCCTGGTGATGCGCGGGCATATGGGCAGGCAGGCTGCTGTGCTGACCTTTGCGATGACTCCGCGGGTGCTCGGCCACGACCTTGCCGGCGTGGTACAGCGTGACGGTATGTTCGGCCAGATGAGCCTCCAGCCGCTTGCCCTGCAAGGCATGGGGCACGGAGTAATAGTGCTTTTCCAGATCGACGTGGTAGTCCTTACCAACCAGTACCAACATCACTTTGGTGTAGTGATAGGGATAATCCGGCAGCGGCTTGAGCGCCGGAGCATCGAGCTCGGCAAACTGTGAGGCACGGCAGCCAGGAAGCTTCTGGAAGGGTTTCTGGTTGAGCCGGGTCAGCAGTTCACCCATCCGCTGATTGAGCTGGGCCAGGCTATGGAAGGTTTCATGACGCAGCACCGCCAGGATCCAGCGGGTGACGATCTGCACGCCCACCTCTGCCTTGGACTTATCCTTCGGCTTGCGGGGCCGCGCGGGCATGATCGCCGTACCGAAATGGGCCGCCAGCATCTGGTAGGTGGGGTTGAGATCCGGATCGGTATTGCGCGCCACGCTGACGGCACTCTTCAGGCAATCGGGTACCACCAATTGCGGCACACCGCCAAAGAACTCGAAAGCGCGCTTGTGGCTCATGACCCAGTCCTCGAGCTGCTGGGAGCGGGTGGCCTCGGCAAAGGTGTAGTTGGAAGCACCCAGCACGGCGACAAAGATCTGGGCCCGGTAAAGGATTTCGCCGGTGTGCGGATCGACAATCGGCATGGTCTGGCCGCAGTAGTCGACAAAGAGTTTTTCGCCCGCAATATGGGTCTGCCGCATCGAGGGTTGCAGCAGCGCCGCCCACTCTTTATAGAGCCGACAGAAGTGGTTGTAGCTGTAGTGGGAGCCTGGATGGCGCTCGGCGTACTCCTGCCATAGCAGCTCGAGGGTCACGCCTTTTTGACCTGGTTTTTTGAGTTCCTGATGCAACAAGGCCCAGTTGGGAGTGGGTTTGTGCTGAGTTTTATGAACAGAGCAGGTCTTGAGAAATGCGCGCTCCAGGGAGACATCATCCCAGGACTCAGACAGGGGCCAGGTCATGATACCCAGTTGAGCCGCCCGGTTGAGGTAATAGGATACGGTGCTAGGAGAGATATGCAGGCTGAGGGCGATCTGCCGATGAGCCAGTTGAGCCTGAAATTTAAGGCGAAGAATTTCTTTGAGTTTTCTCACAGTGATAGGCCTCGCAGACATGCACGTTCCTCTGTTGGAGCAGATGGGAAAGTGCGGGTTTAACGAAGCGGGAAGAAAAAGTCACCAATAACATGGATGCCGATCATGGTTTCCCATCGAGGGTAAAAAGTGATCGGCTTGGGATGTTATTGAGTGATCGGCATGGATGTTATTACGTGATCGGCATGAATGTTATTGAGCGATCGCCATGCGTGGGAATATGCACGGCTGACGGTAATACCCCATTACCCTGCCAGACAGTGCGCCTGCTGTGGGGGCAATGTGGTATTTCATGACAAAC
>NZ_JAPDBQ010000184.1:0-7045 GCF_027705325.1 Aeromonas sp. QDB18 | reverse complement strand
GAACCAGTGATTGGTTCCGGATTGTCCTACAGCAGAAGGATCGGTCAATGGATCCTTAACTGATCAGCATTGCCGCCGATGCGGGGCTTGTTTGTCTCCGGCTCGCGCCTTAGCTTGCACGAGCCAGGGGCTGCTCCGGAGTGAGGTAGAGGGAGAAGTCCTCTATCCCCGCCTTCAGGGCGGCAAAGCAGTCGGGGTCGATGGCCGTGCCCAGGTTTTCCGCCATCATCTCCAGGGCCCGCGGCACCGGGATGGCATCCCGATAGGGGCGCTTGGCGGTGATGGCATCGAAGATGTCGGCAGTGGTGATGATGCGCGTCTCCAGGGTGATCGCCTCCCCCTTGAGCCCCTTGGGGTAGCCCTTGCCGTCGAGTCGCTCATGGTGGGCGCCAGCCACCAGGGCCAGCTCCTCGAAGGCGCCGATGCGGCCCAGGATCTCCTCGGTGTAGGCGGCATGCATCTGCACCGCCGCCCACTCCTGCTCGTCAAGCTTGCCCGGCTTGTCGAGGATGGCGTTGCTCACCCCGAGCTTGCCCACGTCGTGGAGCAGGGCACCCCGCTTGAGCCAGCGTCGCCGTGGCTCGGACAGCCCCATCTGGGCGGCGAGGATGTCGGCATAGAGCGCCACCCTGCCGCTGTGCCCCGCGGTATAGGGGCTCTTGGAGTCCACCACCTGGCCGAAGGCCGCCGCTATCTCGTCCAGATAATCCTCATCCAGCGCCACCTCCCCCTGCCCCGCCGGGTGGCCGAAGACCCGCTCCGCCAACGCGGGATCCGCCAGCCCTTGCCAGAAGGCGTCATCGGCCAGCGCCTCGAAGGCATTGACCAAGGCGGGATCAAACCAGTTTCCACTGCGCTCGCGCAGCTCCCTCATCGCCGCGTCCGGCCCGGCGGCGGCGTGAAACACGTCCACCACCTGACAGAGCAGGGCGATGCGGGAGAAGAGCGGGATGGCCTCCCCCGCCAGTTGTTGCGGCCGCCCTTTGCCGCTCCAGTGCTCATCCAGAGAGAGGATCCCCTGGGCCACCTCGTCGCTGAAACGCAACTGGCGGGCGATGTCCGCCCCCCGGTGGCAGCGGGTCAGGATCAGCTCGTTGGCTATCTGATCCCCGTTGCGAAAGATGTGGAACAGGCTGCGAAAACGGCCCAGCAGATCCGCCTGCAAGCCGGTGTGGCCCAGCACGAAGTTGACCACCTCGGAGAGGGAGCCATCCACCAGCTTGAAGTCGCGCTTGAAGTGAAGATCGTCGGTGAGATAGAGCTCGCAGATGCGGGCGGCATTGCTGCTGCACCCCAGATCCTTGAGCAACAGGGTGTAATAGAGGTCGTGGCGCTGCCGGGCATCCAGTCCCAGTTGCTCCCCCAGACGAGAGCCTATCCAGCAGCAGCGGATGCAGTGGCCTCTCGGCTGCCCTTCCGTCATGTCCAGGGCATGGCTGAGAGAACCAATCAGCTCTGCCAAACGCAACCCGTTTACCGTCATAGCCCACTCCCTCTACATCGGGGCGTACTTGCCCGCAGGCATGTATAGCATTTGTCGGGAGTAAAGGATCAGGGGCGCGACAAATTATGCCTGCACCGCTCCCCGACTTGCCGCCGCATCGAGCTGCTCGCGGCTCAGGGTCGAGACCAGTTTGTCGTCCAGATAGAGATCCAGCCGCTCCCCGCGCATCTCTCCCCGCATCAGGCTGCGCTGACCGTCGATGTAGTGGATCTCCATCTGGGCGGTGCGCTCGTCCGGGTAGCTCACCTGTACCTCGCGCACCCCTTGGGGCAGCAGGGCCAGCGGCACCTGGTTGAGGGCAGGATCCAGGTGCTGGTTCACCTTGATGATCGCATCGCTCTTCTGATCCACCAGGGCGGGCGACTTGCCGGTAATGGGGTTCTTGCCGGACCAGAATTCGATGGTGTTGAACACGAAGAGATCCGCCGTGGCCGCCAGGCCATAGACGGGGGAGAGCAGCACGAAGACGCCGGCACGGCCGTAGCGGTTGTCCACCACGCTGAGGTTGCCCTTGGTCACCATGGAAGAGAGGCCCATCTGGCCCATGCAACCGCCGAGCCCCAGGCTCGCCCCCACTCCCAGCAGCAGGGCCAGTGCCCTGCCTCTCTGTCGTACTGCCATTGTTGTCTACCTGCTCAATAAAAAGGAGGCGGCAGCCTAAACAAGGGGGCCGGGCGGCACAATGACGAAGGGGGGCGTCATACAGCCAGGGTTCAGCCTGGCCGTCCGATCGCTCACTCTGTTGGCAATCTTGCGGTCAGCCCCTCAGATGGAGAGGGCAGACACCGTCTGGGAGACCCTGTCCGCCTCCTGGTGGATCTCGCTCATCAGCTTGTCCACCCCGGCGATCTGCTGCTTGCCGAGTTCGGCGCTGCCCGCCACCCCGGCCATGTCGTCGGTCACCCTGGCGGTCAGCTCGCGATTCTTCTGCACCACCCTGGCGATCTCGTCGGTAGAGAGTGACGTGCGGGCGGCCAGCTGGCGCACCTCGTCCGCCACCACCGCAAACCCGCGCCCCTGCTCCCCTGCCCGCGCCGCCTCGATGGCGGCGTTCAGGGCCAGCAGATTGGTCTGATCGGCGATGGCGCTGATGGTCGAGACGATGGCCTCGATGCTTCTGGACTGCTCGTTGAGCTGGCCGATGAGGGCGATGGCCTCATCCACCTGGGAGGCGATGAGGGAAGAGGTCTGCACCACGGCGCGCAGCAAGCCCGCCCCCTCCTCTGCGCTGTGCAGGGTCTCCTGGGCGGTGCTGTGGGCCAGGCGGGCCGCCTCCCGGGTGGCGTGGTTCTGCTCGATGCGCGCGGTGATGTCGCTGGCGAACTTCACCACCCGTACCACCTTGCCGCTGCCATCCCGGATGGGGTTGTAGGTCGCCTCCAGCCAGACGGCCTGCCCCCGGCTGTTGTGGCGCATGAAGAGGCCGGATTTGAACTGGCCCCGGGCCAGCTCCTCCCAGAAACGGGGCTGCTCGCGCAGGAAGGTTTCGTCACAGAAGATCCTGTGGTGCCTGCCCGCGATCTCACTCAGGGTGTAACCCATAACGCTCAGGAAGTTGGCATTGGCATGGAGGATGTCGCCGTTCGGGGTGAACTCGATCATGGCCCGGGAGCGGTCCAGTGCCTCGGTCAGCGCTTCGAGTCGCTCCAGCCGCTGGTGCTGTTCGGTGACGTCGCTGGCAATCTTGAATACCCGGGTCACCCGGCCCTGGTGCTTCACCGGGAAATAGGTCGCCTCCAGCCAGCGCGTCTCCCCCTGCCGGTTCACGCGCTCGAAGGTGCCTGACTGCACCTCCCCCTGGGCCAGGCGGCGCCAGAACTGGCGATAGTCACCGGACTCCCCCCAGGCCCTTGGACAGAGCTGGCTGTGGGGCTGCCCAATCAGTTCGGCGGCACCATATCCCATCAGGGCCAGGAAAGGGGTGCTCGCCTCCTGGATGATCCCCTCCGGGCTGAAGATGACGGTGGCGGCACCCGCCTTGATCGCCTCTATGATGCCCTGCTCCTCGTCGAGCCGGGTCTGGCATGCCTGCAACTGCGCTTTGAGCTTCTGATTGAACATGACACTTCTTCCTCGTTGACCATCCCCATGGGCACCACGGCCTCACCCACAGAGGGTATCGGCACCGCCAGCGCCGACATAAGTGGTCGGACGACTGAAACGAATGGGGCGCGCAGTGTATAGAAAAGCGGCGATGCCGCCAAGGGCTCCCAGTACGCAGCCCTTGTGAAAGAGGATCAGCCCGGTGCAGAAAAAGAGGAGGCTAACGGGCAGGTACGCACTCGAGACAGGCAGGATTGCCAGCAAAGCCGAACCGTTCGTAGATAGCGCGCCCATCACTGCTGGCATGGAGCCACAGCTTGCCCAGTTGCTGCTCGCGGGCATACGCCACCATGGCCACCAGCAGGGCATTCGCCATTCCCCGTCTGCGCCAGGCCGGCCGGGTGTAGATGTTGAGCAGGTACCCTTCCCGCCCCGCCAGATTGCCCGGGTAGGGCGGGCGCACGAAGAGTGCCAGGGTGGCGCACGCCACCACCTCGCCCTCCTCCTCCACCACCCAGCTACGGGCGCTGCCCTCTTCCTGCGCCTGAATGAAGTAGGCCTGCGTCGCCTCCCTGAGGACCGGATCCTCATCGGGCCGGGCAAGTTCCCCCACCTCGCAAAAGAGCGCCATGCGCAGTGTCGTCAGGGCAGGAATATCGGCCGCCAGGGCCTCGCGAACCTTCATCTCTTCTCCTTTGCATTCCTTTCCCACCCGTCAGTCAGTCAGGCAGGGCTCGTGTGCGGCCACCTTACGCCGGAGGCGAGCGACGGGCAAGGCGCCAGCTGTCGAGCCCCAGGGGGCCCGCCCCCCACACGGCCAGGGTCAGCAGCATCCAGCCCCACAACTGGTGATCGTGAAAGCCCCCCGCCCAGAGGGCCGGGTAGGAGATGACCGCCATGGCGTTGAAGCCAAACAGCAGCAAGGCGACCGGACGGGTGAAGAGGCCCGCCAGCAGGAAGAGGGGCAGCAACAGCTCGGTCGCAGTGCCCGCATAGGCCGCCCACTGCCAGGGCAGCAGGGGCACCTGATATTCGAACTCGAACAGATAGAGGGTGCTGTCCCAGGCCGTTAACTTGAGCCAGCCGGATCGCAGAAAAATGGTGGCGACCCAGAGCCTGGCAAGCAGCAACAGGCCACCGCTGCACCAGGGCAAGATGCGTTCAACAAGGGGGCCAAGGGGCCTGGCAAGGGTTTGCATTGTCATGGGGCAAGCTCCAGATCGACCAGCAGGTCGAGGGTGATGAGGGGGGCTAGGTGTTCGGCCATGGCGGGATCCTGAGCCAGCAGGCTGGCCAGCGGCCTGCCCTGCAGGCAGCCTTGCAGCAGACGCCAGGCGGCGGCATCCAGGGGAATGGGGTCGACCCGGTGTCCGGGGCGTTTCTTGAGTGCCAGGGAGCAGACAGCATCCAGCTCCCTGACCGTCTCACCGCCGTGCAGGGCCATCTGCCAGAGCGCCAGCACCGGATGGGGGCTCTCCAGGATCAGCAGATCGCAGGCAGGATGCAGCACCAGCCGCTCCCAGTGGTCAGGGGTCATGGCGGCAAGCCGCTCGGCGGGCCAGTGCCGCGTCTCTGGCGCAAGCAGCGAGACCCGCTCCAGCCCCCACTCGAAGCGGGCCAGATCCCCGAGCCAGGGCAACGCGGCCGTGGTGGGCAAGCGTACCAGCCAGTCGCCAAAGCCCTCCCCGTAGTCCATGACGCTCCCCTCCTCCAGAGGTGCCGCCAGCACGAACCCTCGTGCCGCCGCCTCAAAGAAAGTCTCGCCAACCATGGCGCGTACCGCGGGGTAGCTGCTGGCGAGCACCTCGGTGAGGCCGAGGATGAAGTTGTTGCGATAGATCTGCAACAGGGCGTCGGGGGCAAAGCGTCCCGGCTGGATGTGCCCGAGGATGGCATCATCCTGGCCGAGCAGACCGCTCGCAAAAGCGCGTTGCATGGAAGCAAGCTCAGACATGGGCTGCCTCCCCGAGCAGCCCGCTCGCACAAGTACCTTGCGGGAAAACAAGCTCAGACATGGGCGGCCTCCCTGGATGGTTGCTGTGCCGCGCTCAGGATCTCGCTGGCACGCTGCGCCTCTCCCAGCAGCACCGGCAACGGGGGGATCGCCAGATCCCATTCAATCAGGGTGGGGATGGCGCGCTGCTGGCAGACCTGCTCGTAGAGCGCCCAGACGGGCTCGGCCACGGGGGTGCTGTGGGTATCGATATAAAGGGGCCCCTGAGGCAGGTGCTTCTCGGTAAAACCGGCCAGGTGAATTTCGCCGACCGTGTCGAGGTCGATAGTCGCCAGATAGTCGTCCACCTCCAGGCCGTGATTGACTGCGCTCACATGGAGGTTGTTGAGATCGAGCAGGACGCCGCAACCGCTGCGCCCAGCCAGCTCGGCCAGAAACTCGGCCTCCCCCATCTCCCCCGCCAGTTGCAGGTAGGAAGAGGGATTCTCGATGAGCAGTTGTCTGCCCAGTGTCTGCTGCACCCGATCTATCTTGTCGCTCATGTGCAAAAGAGCGGCCCGGGTGTAGGGCATGGGCAGCAGATCGTTGAAATAGCGCCCGCCGATGCTGCCCCAGCTCAGGTGCTCCGACACCCGCACCGGCGAGATGGCCGCCACCAGGGCTGCCAGCTGGCGCAGGTGCCCGGCATCGAGAGGATCGGCGGAGCCCAGCGACATGCCGACTCCGTGAAGGCTCACGGGGTAGTGCCTCGCAAGCTCCGCCAGCACCTCGAAGCCCTGGCTGTGGCGCTCGAAGTAGTTTTCGCTGTGTACCTCAAGCCAGCCCACTCCGGGCAGGGTGTGGCGGATCTCGTTGTAGTGCGGGGGGCGTAAACCGATACCGATCAAGGGGTTCATGGCTGGGCTCTCAATAGATAGGGCCATGATGTGGCGGGCGCCACACCATGGCATGCGGCTTACTTGGGTTGCAGGGACCCGCCAGCGAGCTTCTCGCACAGCCCCTTGGGCACCACCACGAAGGCATCCCCCTGGGCATCCATCTTGGCGGTGCCGGCGCAGGATCCGCCCTTGGTGGCGCAGTCGTTCTTGCCCGCCTTGACCACGCCGTAGCACTTCTCCTTGTCATCCGCAGCCATGGCCGGCGCGGCGATGAACTGGGCACCCAGGGCCAGCAGACCCGTCATGGCAGAGGCGATGGCAGTACTCTTTTTCACGTTCATGTCTCTATTCCTTGTTGTCGAGAGTGATGTCTCCGGCGCATATCATCCGGCTACGTTCAATAGGGAAGGTGCGAATAAGCGGGGAAATTCTTCTCGGCTGACTCAGTCATTTCATTTCTTCATGTTTGAGCCGATTTTTTCTCCCGTAAATGCCTTGAATCAGCCTATTTAGACCGTTTCTTCGCCATTTAAGGCGTTATCCCCAGTTTTTAGTGAGATCTCTCCCACTGACGTATCATTTGGTCCGCCCGAAACAGGTTGGCCAGCGTGAATAACATCGCCAGTTGGTTATCGTTTTTCAGCAACCCCTTGTATCTGGCTTTCA
>NZ_JAPDBQ010000183.1:0-7055 GCF_027705325.1 Aeromonas sp. QDB18 | reverse complement strand
ACCCAGGGCGGTGAAGATATCAAAGACCCGTTTTCCGGTAAATCGCTATGCGGCTCCGCTTAAGTGAACAGCATTGCACCCTCGGGTGGCCTTGTTGTTGCTGGCTTACTGCTCCGGCAGCTGGTAGCTGCGGGCAAAGTCGGCCGGTGGGAGGGGGCGGCTGAACAGATAGCCTTGCAGCCGATCGCAACCGACCTGCACCAGCCAGGCCTGCTGCTCCGGCGTCTCCACCCCTTCGGCGGTGATCTTGATGCCAAGCTCATGGCCCAACCCGATGACGGAACGCACGATGGCTGTGGTGGCCTGGTTGGTGGCCAGCCCCTGGGTGAAGCTTTTGTCGAGCTTGAGGGTCGCCACCTGCAGCCTGGGAAGATAGGCGAGGGAGCAGTAGCCGGTGCCGAAGTCGTCGATGGCGAGCTGGAAGCCCGCCTCGATGAGGCTGGCCAGGTTGCTCTCTATCTCGTCGGCATTCTCCATCAGCACCCCTTCGGTGATCTCCAGCTCCAGTTGCCAGGGGGCGAGCCCGTGGCGCGCGATGCAGTCGAAGATCTGCGGGCAGAGCTCGGGATCGCGGAACTGCAGGGGCGAGAGGTTGATGGAGAGCACCAGATCCGGGGCCGCCACCTGCCAGCGGGCAAGCTGGGCACAGCCGAGCTCCAGCATCAGCTGGCCGAGCTGGCCGATGAGCCCCAGCTCCTCCGCCAGCGGAATGAACTCGTCGGGGGAGATCATGCCGAATTCGGGATGGGGCCAGCGGCAGAGCAGCTCAGCACCGTGCAGCCGGTTGCTGTGGGTGCAGATGATGGGCTGGTAGACGGCGGTCAGTTCGGCGGACTTGATGGCGAGTGGCAACTGGGCGGCGATGAGCTGGCGGCGTTTGAGCTTGGCATCGAGTGCGGGGTCGAACAGGGTACAGTGCTGCTGCTGGCGCTTGCCCTGGGCCAGGGCGGCCTCGGCGTGGCTCAGCAGACGCTCGGCATCCTTGGCCTTGCCATGGGCGATGCCGAGGAACACCGGGATCTGGATCCTGTGTTCTTCCACCTGATAGGGCGTCATCAGCTCCTGCTGCAGGTTGCGGCTCCACGCATCCAGAGAGAGGGGGAGCTCGGGCAGCAGCAGGGCGAAGTCATCCGCCGCGACCCGGCAGAGCAGGGACTGGGGCGGCGCCAGTCGTTGCAGGCGACGGGCCACCTGGCTCAGCAGGCGGTCGGCGACCCGTATGCCGAAGCGATCGTTGATCTCGCGAAAATGTTGCAGATCCACCAGCAGCAGGCTGGCCTTGCGGGCGCCCAGATGACGGCTGGTCTGGAGGAAGTGGGAGAGCTTGAGCAGGCCGGTCAGGCTGTCGTAGTGCTGCTCCTGCTGCAACTGGGCCTGGGTGGTGCGAAGCCCGGTGATGTCGCGGCTCAGGGTAAGGATGCCGAGGGAGTTGCCCTCGTCATCCGGCACCTCGACCCGGGTGACCTCCAGATGGCGGCCTCTGCCCTGGGCATCCACCACGCAATACTCCCCCTGACCCAGGGTTTGTTCGACGGGCAACCGGGGCGGGACGCGCCGACCCAGAGCCTCGCTTGCCACCAGCCCCATGAAGTCGAGAAAGGCCTGGTTGCAGTCGATGAGCACGCCCTGGTGATCCTCGAGACGGATGAGGTCGGGAATGGCATCCAGCAGGCGGCGTTGCAGCAACTGCTGCTGCCGGAAGGTTTGCTCCAGCTCCTTGCGCTGATCGATGGCGCTGACCATGGCAAACAGGGCGATGGGGTCGCCGTGCTCGTCATACAGGGGAACCTTGTTGATCTCCATCCAGCTGGCGCCTTCGCCGCTGTGGCAATGGAGCTGCTGGTGCAGCAGGGGTTTGCCGTCGGCCAGCAGGCGGTCATCTTCCTCCCGGAATACATCCCCCCAGGGCATCTCGGCATCGCTCTTGCCAATGAGTTCGCTCGGGTCTTGCAGGCCGGCTTCCCTGGCGAATGCCTTGTTGGCAAACAGGTACCGTCCGTGCTTGTCCCGGCAGAAGATATTCATGGGTAACTGGTCGATGATCTGCTGCAGCAGCGCCAGGGAGAGCGAAGAAGTCACGAGAGCACTCACGGGGGAGACTTCGAGCAAATCTATGATAACAGGTGGGTTTTGTAAAGCCTGGGTTAAGAGTACGCCATTTGTGCGGATCCCTGCTGACAGCCTGTGTCGCGATCGCCATAATAGCCGCCGGTTGGCCTATGGCCTTATGGATGAGAGAAGCAGCATGAAGAAGATAATGGGGGGCGCCCTGGCCCTGTTGATGGTGGGTTGTGCGAGCGACAACAACGGCGGCGAGCAGTATCGCTATACCCCGCCGGTTGCCAAGGCAACCAACAACACCCAGGAGATGGCGATCCCGGTGGATCTGGTGTGGGCCCGTGCCGAGAAGTGGTTCGGCGATCACGGCCTGAACATCGAGAACAGCCAGCGTGGTGCCGGTCTGATGACCGCCAACGTGGAAAACTCGGCCGATGGTCTGGAGTGGCTGGATTGCGGCACCATGGGGTCCAAGGTGGCGCTGGGCAACCCCAACCTGCAGATCAACCTGATCATCACCCAGAGCGGCAACAACAGCGTGGCCACCGTGAATGTCAAGGGCAATACCCAGCTCTACTTCGTCGAGTCCTCCGGCGAGCGGGTACTGGCTCCCTCCATCACCCCGGTGTGCGTCTCCCGCGGCAGCCTGGAACAGAGCCTGTTCTCCACCCTCGGCAACTGATCCTGCCGGGTATCATGAAAAACCCCGTTGCGTGCAACGGGGTTTTTTATGCCTGCTCTGCGTCCATCAGGGCGTGAGGGGAGGGATGACGCCAGAGGATCAGGGGGTCAGATCACCGTGATAGAGCACATGGTCGCCGGATTTGAGCACATAGCCCTTCCAGGGGAAGAGCTGATAGCAGCCGCCCTGCCAGGACCAGTTGCCCTCTTCGCCCTGGCGGACCAGCCGGATCGGCTCGCCCTCTGGCAGGGTCAGCTCGGCCTGACTCTGATCGGCATTGAACAGCACGAAAGCGCTGACGGTCTGACCGGCATCGGTCGGGTTGAGGCGAATGCCCTGCTCGAACAGCCGCACGCACTTGCCTGCCAGCGCCGACCATTGATAACCCGCGCTGCCGATGCAGCCATGTTCGTCGCGATCTGCGCCGACCAGGGGCTCCCTCGGTGTCGTGTTGCAGGCGGCCAGCAGCAGGGAGGCGGCCATCAGGGTCAGGGTGCGCATGGTTACTCCTTGGCGTCCCGTTCGATGACGATGTTGGAGAAGCCCAGCTCCTTGAAGTAGTTCTCCCGGTAATCCTTCACGCTCTTCTTGTCGCGGCGGCACACCTGGGCCAGCTGCTCTTCCATGGCGTGGAAGCGGGTCAGATCGATCCCCTCGGCGGCGGCAACGGCATCATAGATGCTGTTGAACTTGTCGTTGGCGTAGCCAATCTCCCTGGCCTGCTTCTTGTAGGTGTAGGTAATCTTGAACGCCATGGCGTCACTCCTTCTCTTTGGCCTGCTTGCGCTGGACGTACAGATAGAGGCTTTCGACCTTCTCTCTGGCCCAGGGGGTCTTGCGCAAGAACTTCAGGCTGGACTTGATACTGGGATTATCGGTGAAGCAGCGGATATTGATCTGCTGCCCCAGCGCTTCCCAGCCATAGTGCGCGACCAGGGCGGTGACGATGGCCTCCAGGGTCAGCCCGTGCAGCGGGTTGTTCTTCTGGGAAGCGGGTTGATCGCTCATACCTGCGCCGCCAGGGTGGCAAAGGGCTGACCCATGCGGGTGGTGACCCCGTTGGCCAGGTGCGGCTCGAAACCGGCCAGCATGCCCGGGCCAAACAGGCAGACGACTGTGCTGCCCAGCTTGAACAGGCCCATCTCGGCCCCCTTTTGCAGAGTGATGGCTTCATCGCCGGTGTAGTCCCAGCGCACCACCTTCTTCTCTTTGGTCGGCGCTATGTTGCCGGCCCAGATGGTTTCGATGCTCGCGACGATAGTGGCACCGACCAGCACCAGGGCCATGGGGCCGTGGGGGGTACGGAAGGTGGCCACCACCCGCTCGTTGCGGGCAAACAGGTTGGGCACGTTCTCGGCGGTGAGGGGGTTGACGGAGAAGAGATCCCCCGGCACGAACACCATGCTCTCCAGCACGCCGTCCAGCGGCATGTGGATGCGGTGGTAATCCTTGGGTGCCAGATAGATGGTAGCGAAGTCGCCATCCTTGAACGGGGCCACCAGATCCTCATAGCCCCCCAGCAGCTCGCGGGCGCTGTAGTCGTGGCCCTTGGCCTGAATGATGCGACCTTGGCTGATGGGCCCGAGCTGGCTGACGGTGCCATCCACCGGCAGGGCCAGGGTCATGGCGTCTTCCACCACGGGGCGGATGCCGGGTTTGAGCTCGCGGGTGAAGAATTCGTTGAAGCTCTTGTAGTGGGCCGGGCTCTCGTGCAGCGCCTCGCTCATGTCGACCTGGTACTGCTTGATAAAGGCCTCGATCACCCTGGTGGTGAGGTTGCCCGCTTCGGCGGCGGCAAGTTTGCCCACCAGGCGGGAGAGGGCGTGTTTGGGCAGGCAGTATTGACCGGCAATTTTCAGGTTGTCAGTGATGCTCATGATCTTCATCTGGGAATGAGTTGAACGGGTCACAGCCGCGCCTGTTGGCGACCGTGGCGGGCTTCCTGCATGGTTTCCAGGATGCGGTGGTAGTTGTGGAAGCGATCGGCGCTGATGGCGCCCGCTTCGACCGCGGCGCGCAGGGCGCAGCCGGGATCATCCTTGTGGGTGCAGTCGCGGAACTTGCAGCCACCCAGGTAGTCGCGAAACTCGACGAAGCACCAGGTGATGCGGTCGGCTTCCAGGTGCCAGAGGGCGAACTCGCGGATCCCGGGGGAGTCGATGAGATCGCCGCCGCTCGGGAAGTGGTAGAGCCGTGCCGTGGTGGTGGTGTGCTGGCCGAGCCCCGAGTTCTCGGAGATCTCGCCGGTGAGCACGTCCAGCCCCGGCATCAGGGCGTTGGTGAGGGACGACTTGCCCACCCCGGACTGGCCCACGAAGATGCTGATCTTGTCGGTGAGCGCCGCCTTGAGGGCGTCGATGCCCTCACCGCTCTCGCAGCTCACCAGCAGCACCTCGTAACCGAGCTTGCGGTAGGTCTCGAGCTGGTGCTCGATACGGGCGCGGGCCGCGTCATCGAGCATGTCGACCTTGTTCAGCACGATGAGGGGCGCTATCTCCACATCTTCTGCCGCCACCAGGTAGCGGTCGACTATGTTGGTGGAGAACTCGGGCATCACCGCCGAGACGATGATGATCTGGTCGATGTTGGCGGCGATGGGTTTGACCCCGTCGTAGAAGTCCGGCCGGGTCAGCACCGAGTGGCGCGGGTGCACCGCCTCGATGACGCCGGCAGTCGCGGCATTGAGGCCGGGGCGCCACACCACCTTGTCGCCGCACACCAGGCTGCTGATGCTGCTGCGCCGCAGGTTGCTGCGGTGGATGGCACCATCGCTTGCCTCGACATCCGCGTGCTGGCCGAAACGGCTGATCACCACCCCTTCGATGGCGGGGCCGAACAGGGTGTCATCGACCACTGTGGTGTGCTCTTTTTGCAGCCGCCGCTCGCGGTTGGCCTGGACGCGCCTTTGTTGACCCAGATTGAGTTTTGCTTTCTTTGCCACGGGGTTTGCCAGTTTATGAACAGATTCAAAGCCAGTATGATACATGCAAATTGGCAAAATTCCGCCATTCCTCCCAATAGAGAGAGCAATCATGACAGTCAGCGCGCAGAACCTGGTATGGATCGACATGGAGATGACGGGTCTGGACCCCGAAGAGAACGTGGTACTGGAGATCGCCACCATCGTCACCGACAAGGACCTGAACGTGCTGGCCGAAGGGCCGGTCATCGCCATCCACCAGAGCGAGGAAGAGCTGGGCAAGATGGATGACTGGAACGTCAACACCCACACCAAGAGCGGGCTGGTGGCCCGGGTCAAGGCGAGTGAATACGACGAGGCCAAGGCCGTTGCCGAGACCCTCGCCTTCATTCGCCAGTGGGTGCCGGAGCACACCAGCCCCCTGTGCGGCAACAGCATCGGCCAGGATCGCCGCTTCATGGTCAAGCACATGAGCGATCTGGAAGCCTTCTTCCATTACCGCAACGTGGACGTCAGCACCATCAAGGAGCTGGTCCGTCGCTGGCAGCCTGAACTGCTGGATCAGTTCAAGAAGAGTGGCTCCCACCAGGCGCTGGACGACATCCGCGAATCCATCGCCGAACTGCAGTTCTACCGCGCCCACGTCTTCAAAATCTGAGTGGCTGGCAAGGGGTTGCCGTCGTTCGGTTGCTAAAATCAGCAGTTCGGCCAGCTTTTGAGCGAACGGCTGCAACCAGACAAAAAAGCCCTTGCAATTGGAATGTCTGCTCTTATAATTCGGCTCCCGTACAGTAGCGCAAGCAACCAAATGCTGTACGGTCTGTTTTCAGGTTTTGCGGGAATAGCTCAGTTGGTAGAGCACGACCTTGCCAAGGTCGGGGTCGCGAGTTCGAGTCTCGTTTCCCGCTCCAATCTCTCTTCGAACCCTTCGAATTCAATCTCTCCCCCAAGTACACGAATCCAGTTTCTCAGTACCATCACTGCCGCGTCCTGTTGGTAGAGCATGATCCGTGCTTGCCAAGGCTGGGGTCGCGAGTTCGAGTCTCGTTTCCCGCTCCAATCTCTCTTCGAAGTCCTCATAATCCCTTTGAATTGAATTGCCCATCACATCGCGCCGCGATGACTTGTCGTATCCGGCGTTTGCCTGTTTTCTCTCTTCCCCGCACATCCCAAGTCATAAGACCAAGATGTATTGCTTGCTAATAGCCTCCCGGAGATCGGGCACAACCCTTTGCGGTCGGCTAACAGGCTTGGCAGGGCCTGAATGACAGACAGTGGCTCGCTATAAGTTAAAACCGGGGCATTTAACCAAAGCTCATAATTTTACCTGATTACCCATGACCCTCAGCCAGCTTCAAGAGCCGATATGGCATCGGAGGGCTTGCCACGACTGCA
>NZ_JAPDBQ010000182.1:0-7375 GCF_027705325.1 Aeromonas sp. QDB18 | reverse complement strand
GGGGGAACCGCAGAATTCGGAAAAAATCGTACGCTAAGCTAAGGAAGGTCTGAAAAAGCCCCCGCTCGAGAAATGCATCCCAGCAACCATGCGGGTTACAGAGCGGTGATTTCGCGAAACATGGGCTTTTTCAGACCTTCCTTAGCGTTACGATAAAGCTAGCATGGAAACGATAGGTGCAAGCAAGTTAAGGGTTGCATCGCGCATGTCAATCTAGGCTATACCTCAACTGGGCGTCAGTCGGCTCACTGGCATCGCGTCAGACTAGGGCCGCTTTCTGCATTATCTGACGCCTAAACGTCAAACTCTATGGCCTCAACCTGACAGGCCGCATGCTTAGCGTACGATTTTGTCCGTTTTCTCTACCGTCCCCTAATAGCAATGCAGCCCAGGAAATACGGGGCTTGGCAGATGAAGTATTGGCATTGCTCAAATGAGTTAATGAGGGTGTGAGTAAATGAGTATGTTGAAGGCTGGCCGTCCCAGCAGCGAAAAACGGGCAATGACCATGGGTGATATCGCAGGATCCGAGAAGATGAAGCGGGTTAATTTCGACCTGCCGGAGGCGCTGCATACCAAGCTGAAAATGCATGCTGCCGCGCAGGGGAAGTCCATCAAGGACATCATGACAGACCTAATCGAAGCCCTGCCGTGAGTGATTGATATGCAACTATCCTGTCGGGATAGTATTGAAAATATGAGCATTTTTTTGCAGTAGCGCGCACTAAAAAGCGTTGATCGATCTGTCTGATCAACGCTACTCTGTGCGCCAGAAACGAAAAAACCACCCGGCAAGGTGGTTTTTCGAAGGTACTCAGAGTTGACGCTCTTTGTACCAGGTAACGGCTCCGTAGAGGGAAGCAGCTACCCAAATGCCCAATAAGTTTAGCGGCACTCTACCGTATCTTTCAAGCTAATTCCCTCTTTACGCCCGTTACCGAAGGCCACCACCTTTGGCGCTTTGTCGTACCCGCACGGATTGGAAGCATGAGTTTGTTGCCGTGTGAGGGTGTGGTTGGTCGGGCAGAACGGGGAATCCTCACACACTGCCCAGCGTGCGACGCGCACCATAGCCGCCCATGGCTCGCAACCGTGGGGCTCTAGCAACAGTGGAACGGGTAGCCACCCACGGCACCACTTAAAAAACGCGAGGCAGTCCGGCCCACAGGCGGGGACTGAAGCAGGAGCAGCAAGGCGAGGTGTGTCTCAGGAGCGCGTGAGGGAGAGCGGCAGCCAGTCGTCTCGATAGTCCTGAGCAAGGCGGATCATCCAGCGAAGCTACGTTATTTTTGACGTTAATCGCAGGAGGACGAGCCTATCTTGAAGCGCAGCGAAAGATAGGCTCGTCCTCCTGCGATTAAACCTTTAGAGCGAGGATCTCGTTGCGAGGTGGGCACACGCCCGAACCGGAGGCCGTCCAGCAGACCGCTTGCGGGCTGTGGGCGGGGGCGTTGTCCACGGAGCGGGGTGGGGTTGGTCTTTGTTCTGGCCCTCAACGACTGGACAGGTCTATCTCGATGCGCCGAAAGCCTATGCCGTTGGCGGTGTTGGCGGCGGCGTCGATGCTCTTGAACACCCGCCAGCCACCGCGTTGTCGTTCCAGGACAATGGTCTCGCTCTGTTTGCCGAACTTCACCAGGTGCAAATGGTATCCGGCCCCCATCGGGGTTGGCACTACCATGGCCTTGGCAAACCCGCCTTGGTCGAACGTCCACTTCGCTTGCAGCTCTTCCATATCAAATTTCGCCTTTGAATAATCAAAATCTAGATTTGATACTAGCATGATGGTTTCTAGCTTTGCGTCTTCAATTTTGCCAACTTATTGGCTCTGCGCTGGCTGGTAGCCGTCGCATTGCGTGTCCTACGGTTTGCTTGTTCCACGTCCGCCTGGGCTGCGATGGCCTGGGTTTGGACCTGCAGCTGCATGACGGCCAGATCTGCTGCTACCTGTTTGTTCCGTTCCATCTCGCGTACTGCCTGTTGCTTGAGCTGCGCAGCCTCCTGCTTCTCTGCCTGCACGAGCCGTTTAGCCTCGGTGATGGCCATGGCGTCCGCCTGTGTGGCGCGGATTTCGGCGGCCATCAACTCTTTCTGAAGGTCTGCAATCTCCTTGCTGTGATCCTCGTCCTCCACGTAGTTCCATGCCACGAAAACTAGGACCAAGGCGAGGCTGCCGCCGCCCAGCACGCCGACTAATGCCAGCGGCCAGGCGGCCGGGATGATCTTCCAGCCTGTGCTGGTCGGCCCCCACTGGCCTCCCTCCATCGTTGCCCAGCCTTGTGTCGCCAGCAGGGTATCCAGGTACCACCACAGCCCGAACAGAATGATGGCGAACAGGCCAAACAGATAGGGTCTCATCGTAGGTAGGTCTCCGTGATCGCGGGCCGAAAATGCCCCATCTCCTGGCTCACTGTTTCGAGGGCTCGATCCCGACTGAGGGTGTATTGCAACTCGTTCATCCGTTCTTGGGCGTAAGTATGCCGCAGACCATGGGCACCGGTAGACCAGCCCAGTACCCGCTCGCTGGCGGCAGAGACCGAGTTGCTCCAGCGCTGGCCGCCGCCGATGTCGTAGTGCGACTGGTAATAAATGCCCCTATCGGTGATCCGTACTGGCTCATCGCGACGGGTGGCCTCCAGCCTGGCGGCCAGGTCATGCGGCACCAAAATCTCTCGCACCAGCCCTCCTTTGCCCTGGACGGTGTAGATCACCCCGTCCCGGCCCTGCCATTTGCTGTCCAGGGCCGGGCGGGGGTCGGGGGCTCGTTCATCGCCACGGCGCAGGTCCAATAGTTCGTGGGCACGCAGGCCGCCAGCGTGGGCGATCAGGGTCGCCAGCCCGTGTTGCTCGGACTGGGCAGCGGCAATGCGCTGGGCCTGCTCGGGGGTATAGGCCCGGCCGCTGAGCGCCTGGGCATGTTCGGACTGGATGACGGGCAGGCGCTCACCGGCGGGCAGTTGGCCGGTGACATGCTGCATCATGGCCTGCATGGCTTGCCGTTCCATGTCGAGGGCCTTCTGCCCCACATCCTGGCCGCGCTGCTCCAGATATTGCACGGCCAGAGCAGGGGTGAGGGTGGTCAGGCCGCCTGAGATCTTCTCTGCGGCTGTCCACTCGGCTACGCGGGTGAGCGCAGACTCGTAGTTTCTGACCGTGCCGACTGAACGCAACACGCCACCCTGCAACTTCTGCATGATCTTGGCGGCTTGGGCCGCTGGCGCTCGAAAGGTGGCCATCAGTGGATAGGTGCGGTGTGTTTGGCGAGCCAGCGGGCCACGGTACTGTGGACCACCTTGATCCGGTTCTTGCGCAGCCAGCGTTGCAACTCGGCGGTGCTGGCCCCCCCCAGGTGCATGGCGAGCAGCTCGGCGCGGTGGCGATCGAGGCGGGAGTGCGGGTACCGCGATTTGCGGATCTCGGCGGTTTGCTGGCGCAGGATAGCCAGCTCGGCAAGGGGGTCAAAATCCATTTAAGTTAAGCCTCCATTTAAGTTTAAGTCTCCACTTAGGTCTTCACTTAGGTCTCCACGTTAGAACGACAACACCCTGTTTCCCCACAGAATGTTGCGACAGGTTACCCCGCCGATCGCCCCGGTTCTCCAACTGTCGTATGGAAGGTTCGGACTGTTCTCAACCTATTTCGATCCTGTTTGCGTGCAGATGACACGGGAGTTTTGGCTGTCTCCGTCAGAACGCGCGAGCGTCTCCCATTTTTGGCTGTCGGGGGTCAGAACACAGCCGTTTTTGGCTGGTCTCGGATCGGTTACCTGTATCCGGTGTAGCAGGGCCACGTCAGAGTGTGACAGTTCTCATTTGCACCACTACAGTACGAAAAAAATATGTGCGAGCTCAATATGTTTTTAAAAATGTGCGCGAAATAGCTACAGGCTAGAGCCCACGCTATGTATCGGCCCATTTATGGGTCGTACATAGCGTGGGCAAGGAGAGGCACAGGGGAAAATCCAGCCGAGGGCGTGGGTAGGGCTGGCCAGTGCCATCAAAAGCTAAAAATGAAAAATCAAAAAACAAAAATGATGGCGCTCAAGAACGCGATCCTCCGGACAAGATAGGCGGAGGATCGGGGTGTTGATGGCGCACTTTGCGTCCGGCCAGGACACCGATGGGGCTCGATGTCTGGGGCCGATGGGAGGAACCGGGGTCGACGGTCCGGCCAGGACGCCAACAGGGCCTGATGTCCGCCCAGGACATCGAGGGGGAACTGCCCGGGAGATCTTGATGTCCTGGGCGGACATCTTCATCACCAGGGGAAACGGGCGGTTCATGGTGGTTTGGGGCTGAAACCGGATCGGCTCACCGGAGGGGGCATGCGACCCCCTCAAACCGTCGCAAACTTTCAGCCGCGATTTGGCCAGAACGGGCCGGACCGAAGGTGGTTTTTGCGGGCTTGGCGTGGGGGAGCTGTCGGGCTGGGTGTTTTCCCTAGTGAAAATGCCAATTGAACATAATGGGCGTTATGCGCATCGCTAAAATCGACTCGGAGCTGCAATTGCCATGATTGCAGCGGTGGCTTATCAGGATATGATATACGTGTATTTCAGTGGTGTTAGGGGTTGATTATGTTAGCGATACGTTTGCCTTCAGATATTGAAGATCGTTTGGCGCACTTGGCGAAAGAGACAGGGAGAACTAAGACCTACTATGCGCGAGAGGCCATCTTGACGTACTTGGAAGACCTAGAGGATTACTATCTGGCCGACCGGGTAATGGAAAGGGTACGCAAGGGCGAAGAGCACCTGTTTTCACTAGATGACGTGGAGCGCGACCTTGGCCTGGAAAGTTGAATTAACTGACACGGCGGCTAAACAGTTGGCGAGCTTGGATAAGGCTCAAGCCCAGCGGATAACCAAGTCTCTACGGCGGCTTATGTTGCTGGAAGATCCAAAGTGTGTTGGTAAGACATTAACCGGTAATATGCGTATTTGCTTGCGTTATCGAACTGGTGATAGTCGTTTAATATATGAGCTAAAAAATAATTGTTTGATTGTAGTTGCTGTTATGGTTAGCGGCTGCAAATGATATTTATATCTATATGTGTTTTTTAACGCTCAAAGTACGATTTGTTCATGCCATATTACAGCCCGGGTTTTCTAGTGCGCCATTAATTTGGGCTATTATGTATTAGTAAAAGACCAACTAATAGCCCAATCGGTGGGGGTGGGAAACTAGGGTTTGATATTAACGTATGTGTTAATGCTTGCGTTGATGTCAATTGCGACGCCAAATTTTGGTTCAAAAAAAATAAAAAACACAACGACCAATTTTAAGATATTATTTTTCATGTATCACTCTCCTTTTTTTTGTTATGTTTATTATCTCATTTGATAGGGGTTGATGGCACGAGCTATTGCACAGTCGTTGTAACCCTAACCCATCCCTATCAGTTGTAGGGAGATGGCGGCAATGGATTAGCTCAAATGTTGAATGTGTGTTGGCTTGTTCTGCGTAGTTGCACATATTGATATACATGTATATCGATATGTTTGGTAGTTGGCGCTGCTTTAATCGAAAAACTTCTGTTTGCGCGTAATATGTATTGCTGTTGCTGGCTTTGGTGCATTGATATTTTAAGTGGTTTGTCAGGTAAAGCGGGCGTCATGCCAATCTCAACTGCTTGTGTGGCAGCAGTTTCTGAACCGCGGCAGCTTGATCTAACTGAGGGGAATCAGGTGATGTGTGACGGCAAGCATAACAACTTTCTCGCTTTAGTTGTTACAATCAATCTTCGCAGTGAAATATACACATGATAAAATGTTGGATTTTAAAATGAAAAAATGTCTTTTAGGTTTTATTGTTCTTGGTCTTACATCCGGTTGTGCTACGACTCCTCCTCCTAAGGGTATATGCTATACGCCTACAGGTGTTGCAAACCAAGTAAATGACATGCACAAGGTTTTTGGAATTTCGCTTGGCCAACCGTTGGATTTACCTGAATGCGAGAAAGACCAGCGAATGCATGACGCTGGTTATACCGACTACGTACTACGCTCTCCTTTTACGAAAAACCCCGCTTGTTATGAAAAGTTGATCATTGAACGCCAGGCACCCGATGATTGCTTGCCTGTAATGAATGATCGTGTTTGGGCTAAATTCCCATACCAAGCAACTCCTTATTGGGCGGTAGACATTGGGGTTTCGTTAGTTAATGGCTTGGTTGAGCTGGTTACAATTGAAACTCCAGGCCATGAGGCGGTAGCTGAAGTATACGCATCACTTATAAGTAAATATGGCAAGCCAACATTTAAAGAAGAGGTTGAGGTCCAAACTTTAGCTGGAGTAAAAGTTAAATCAGTTAATGCAACATGGAAAGTAGATGATGTTAATGTAGAGTTTAATGGTGTTTTAAATAAAATAAATTTTGGCAAAGTTAGAATTTACACCAACGTTGTAAAGTCTGCTGAAGAAAAAAAACATAAAGCCATAAAAGAAAATATGAAATCACTCTAATATATCATCTCTGGTGTGCTTTTTAATTTTAATGTTGGGGTGAGTAATCAATGGTTACCGCCCCCTTTTAAAACTACTAATCGTTTACATTCACACTGCGCATAAGGGGGCGTTACGTTAAATCGGACGCCATTTTTGCTGCCTGTCATCCTGCAAGATGGCTTGTTTTGCGAGGCGTCATCTCCCATCCTGCGCCGCACTATCCCTTGCCTCGGAATCTCCCCCATGGAAACCATTACCCATCCCACCCTGGTACAACTGGTGGCGGCCGGTGCCGTTCGTGTCGTGGTCGCCGTCGGACAACCTGGCGGCTGGACGCTGCTGGTGCGCTACGGTCTGGCCGAACGTGCCCTGGCCGCCCAGCGCAGCAAACAACTCCGGGTCTTTCGTAAGCTCGATACCTTGCAGGCCTATTTGCAGGACATCGGCGTGGTCCGCTTTGAGATCGATGCCGCCGGGTTTGAGGTTGCTCCGAGACGCTTGTTGGGATCTTGAATAGGGATGTGTTAATGTTGGCACGTGTCACGACACGTGCTTAATTGGAGGTCATCATGGTCGCAGCAGCAATGCGCAGCAAGAGAACGGTCAGCGTCACGCTGGAGCCCTGCTTGTTGGAACGAGCCAGAGCGGCGGGGATCAACCTGTCAGCCACCCTTGCAACCGCGCTACAGAATGAAATCAGCGGCTCAGAAGCAGAACGCTGGAAGCGTGAGAACAGTGCAGCCATACAGACGCTGAACCGCATCACCGAGGAGCACGGCCTGCTCTCCGACGATTACAGGGCGTTTTGATGCAGTTCACTATCTACCGCAACAAGGGCAATGCCCGCGCTTACCCCTATTTGCTGGATGTGCAAAGCGACATCATTGGCGAGCTGGCCACCAGGATGGTGATCCCACTGTTCCCGCTGG